>JAEZYO010000981.1 GCA_023419055.1 Pseudomonadota bacterium
CTGCGCTCGCCCGTGCTGGCCGCGGGCACCGCGCGCGCGGCGGTAGGGAGCTCTGGGGGCAGCACCTCCGTCCGCGGGGGCGGGGTTCGGGCCGACTTCACGTCGACGAGCTCGGCGGGCGGGGGAAGGGCGATCGCTTCCGGCCAGATCCGCGCGAGGAGCGGGTGCGGCGCCGCGTCCGGAAGGCGAACCAGGCCGGTCTGGAGAGACCAATACGTCGCGAAGGCCGTGCCGATCGTGAGCGCCAGCGAGACCAGCACGCGCTGCCCTCGCCCGGGCGTCCGCGGCGAAGCGGCGGGCAAAATGCTCGTCTCGACGGGAAGCGGCGTCACCGTCGTGGACGGAGCGACCGCGGGCGGAGGAGCCTTCCGCTTCGGCGCGAGCGCGCGCAGATCGCGCTCGAGCTCGTCGACGGTGCCGTAGCGCCGCGTCAGATCACGCTCGAGGCAGCGTTGCACGATCGCCGCGAGCTCGGGCGGGACCTTCTCGCCCAGGGAAGGAATGGGATCGGAGAGCACGGCCTGGCAGAGCTCCGGGAGCGTCGAGCCTTCGAACGGCACGTGCCCCGTCAGGATCTCGTACATGACCACGCCGAGCGACCAAATGTCGGCACGCCCGTCCACGCTGCTCGGCGCGCGCACCTGCTCGGGCGCCATGTAGTGCGGGGAACCGACGTTCATGCTCGGGTTCGTGAGCGTGCGGCGTCCGGCCAGGCGGCTCTGCTTGGAGATGCCGAAGTCGAGGATCTTCACGAGCTCCGCGCCGCTCCGGGTGTGCGTCACGAACAGGTTCTCGGGCTTGAGATCGCGGTGGACGATGCCGTGGGCGTGCGCGTCCCTGAGCCCGCGGCAAATCTGCAGCGCGAGCCGCACGGTGTGGTCAGCCGTGAGGGCCCCGCGCTCCTTGAGCACGCTGTAGAGATCGGTGCCCTCGAGGAACTCCATGACGATGTACGGCTGCGAGCTGCGCGCGTACCCGCACTCGAACACGCGAGTGACGTGCGGGTTGGCGAGCCGCGCCAGCGTGCGCGCCTCGAGCAAGAACCGCTCACGGATGGACTCGTCCTCGGCGATGTCCGGGTGGATCACCTTCAGCGCCACGGGGCGATCGAGCAGCGTATCCGTGCAGGCGTAGACGACGCCCATCCCGCCCACGGCGAGCTGCCGCTCGACTCGATACTTGCCGGCGATGACGTCACCTTCGGCGAAAACCAGGGAGTCGACCGCAGCGCCGCGCGCCACCTTGCCGGACGCCGGGAGGTCGACGCTGACGGGGATGTTCAGAGCGGATGATTCTCGAGGCATGGCCAATTCTCAACGCGTGAGACGCACGACGGCGTCGGGAGAAAGCAGCCGGAACGTAAAGGTCTCCATCAAGTAGAGGTCGACGAAGTTCGCGTCGTGCGCCTCGTAGCCGATGGCAAAGTCTTGCCCCACGGTGACTCGGTAGTCGCCGCCGCGCCGTGACAGCACGAGGCCGCCTTTCAGCACCGGGCTGTGGAGCACCGGTCCGCCGAGCAACTTCTCGATGCGCGGGAGCGGCGGGTACGCCGACACGTCACCGGCCAGGGCTCGGTAGATCTGCGACTCGAGGACGAGCACGTACGGGCCGTTCACGCCGCCCTCGGAGAGCTTGAGGAGCGCGCGCGCCACGCTCTCGGGGTAGGCGCCGGGTTGCTCTCCTATAGAGACGTGCGGGTGCGCGTCGGCGCTCATCAGCCCGACGATCCCGGCTGCGGGGACGCCGTAGTAGATGGCGCGCTCCTCGAAGGCAGCGAGGCGTCGAGCCGCGTCGATCAAGGGCTCGGTGTCCAGATCGTCCGCTCCCCGCGCGGCGTCGTCGAGCTCGGCGATCGGGAGCCGGAACCCGGCGCGCACCTCGATCAGGGGCTGCACGCGGCGTATCCCCACGCTGACGCCGGCTTGATCCGGCGGTTCGTGTGGGGCGAGCCGGCCGATGTTCACCGAGGAGAGCTGGTAGCCGTGGGGACCGTCGAAGTCCGTCGCGTAGCGCCCGGACAGGTTGGCGGTGAGCGCCGCGATCGCGTCAGACTCGATCGTCCGCCACGCGGCGTCGTTGATGGGGGCGAGGTCGCGCTTCAGGAAGTCCATTCATCCCCCCGCCTGGCGCTGTCCGATGCCGAGGCCCGCGCCGTTCACCCGCGGCGACGAATCGGCGGCGGCGGGCTTCTCGCCGTCCGTGAAGAGGCGCTGACGGATCTGCTCGTCCCAGCCCGGCATGTTCTTGCGAAGCCACTCGAGGGTCATGCACGAGTGCTCGATCTCTTCGTCGCGCGAGTGGGTGAGCACCGCGGCGAGCTCGGGATCGCTGCAGACCGCGATCCGCTGGGTGTACCAGTCCACGGCTTCGAGCTCCTCCTTCAAGCTGACGAGCGCGCGGTGAAATTCACGCACCTTGGCGGGCAGGAGATCATAAGGCTCGTGGTAATCGCTCATGCGACTACGAAAGAGCAGGTTTCGTGCCTGGGCTCGCGCTCCGAAGCTGCGTGAAAACACGAAACTGGCGTCAAAATGCGCGAGGGCCGCGTCTCCTGACGCGGCCCTCGGTGCTGCTCACTCGGGCGCCGGCGCGCCGGTGCAGAGCCTTGCGCTCCCCCGCGCAAGACCCGGCACTACTCCGTGGAGGAGCTCAGTCCCAGCGGCTGATCTTGCGGTACAGCGTCCGCCGGTCGAACCCGAGCATCTTGGAAGCGAGCGTCTTGTTTCCGCCGACTGCGTCGAGCACCCGCCGGATGTAGCGCTGCTCCACCACGCGCATGGGCGGCAGATCGTCGAGATCTTGCTCGCCGCCGAAGACTTCTGGCGTCTTGCGATCGCGCACCTTCACTGGGAGATCGTTGATGGTAAGCTCGTCGTATTCCGCGAGCGTGATCGCGCGTTCCATGCAGTTCTCGAGCTCGCGCACGTTGCCCGGCCAGTCGTACTCGATGAGCTTTTCTGCCACTGCGCGCCCCATTCGCGTGACGGACTTGCCACAGCGCTGGGCTGCGCGGTTCAGGAAGTACTGCGCGAGCAGAAGGACGTCGGTGCCGCGGGCGCGGAGGGGCGGGACGCGGATCAGGACCACGTTGATGCGGTAGTAGAGGTCCTCGCGGAACTGCTTGGCGTTGACGTCCTCTTCCAGGTCACGATTGGTCGCAGCGATGATGCGCGCGTCGAACTCGACCTCCTGCGCCCCACCGAGAGGCCTCACGGTTTTGTGCTGCAGCGCGCGCAGGAGCTTCGCCTGCATGCCGAGCGGCATCTCGCCGATTTCGTCGAGTAGCAGCGTCCCCTTGTCCGCGTCCACGAACAGGCCGGACCTGGAGGTCTTGGCGTCGGTGAAGGCGCCCCTCGAATGTCCGAACAGCTCGCTCTCGAGCAGCGGCTCCGGCATCGCGGCGCAGTTGATCGCGAGGAACGGCCCGGTGCGGCCGCTCTTTTCGTGCAGCGCCTTGGCGACGAGCTCCTTACCGGTGCCGCTCTCGCCCGTGATGAGAACGCTGGAATCGCTCTTTGCCACGCGTTCTATCATCTCGAAGACGCGCTGCATGGCCGGGCTTTCGCCGATCAGCGCCGATGAGTCGAGCGTCGCCACGCGATCCTTGAGCCGCGAGAGCTCGTTGCAGAGCGTTCGGTGCCGCACGGCGCGCTCCACCGAGACCGCGAGCGCGTCCTTCGTGAACGGCTGAGTGACGAGGTCGTACGCCCCGGCGCGTATCGCCTCGATGGCGTGCTCCAAGTTGCCGTTCTGATTCGTGATGATCACGCACAGATCGGGCTTCCTTCGGAGCGCCTCTTTGCAGAGCTCGAGCCCCGACATGCCCTCCGTGTGTGCATCCGTCAGGAGCACTTCGAAGTCGTCGGTATCGAGCACCGATAGCGCGGCCTCCGCTGACGTCTTGCATTTGACGTTGAAGCCACGCTGGGCGAGTCCCGAGTCGACCAGCTCGTTGAGAGCTGTACCATTGCCCACCACCAACACACGAGCGTTCGTCATTGACCTTCTGTGGCCCTTTCCAGCCGGCGGAACGGCCAACCATCGAAGCACGCCGTATGCCACGCCCGTCGCTCTTTTAATCTGGATTTCCCGGGGAATTCTCAGGGGTTCCGTCACGAAACATCACGCATTTCACGAGCGTGATTGCCCCGGAGTCGGGCCTCCGAGCGACCACGAATCTTTGCCCGCACCCTCGGGATTGATACCGCGCACGCGGCTTTCGGGACCCCAAATGAAAAACTCCGGGGGTCACCGTGTGCGGCGACGCCCCGGAGTGGTTCCGAGTGGGTTCGGCTGCGGTACTCAGCTACCCGCCATCTCGGAAAACTGACGCGCCTGATTCTGCCCGAGCTTGGTCAGCTTGTTCTTCGCGTCGTCCATACGGTCGGTCAGGCGCGCGCGAAGCTCGGCGCCCGAAGACGGGGCCAAGAGCAGCGCGGCGCCAGCGCCCACGACGGCGCTCAGCGCCACGAGCGCGACGGTCGGGACGGAGCTGGTCTGACGCTCGAGGCCCACGTAGCCGAGCGCGTCGTCGATGTTGATTCCACGAAGGGCTTTGGCAGCTTGCTGAGCTCCGACGATGGAGCCCAGAGTCAGCGCGGACTTGATCAGGAAGTTCATGAGGGTTGTTCCTTTCGCGACTCCGATGAGGGGTTGCAGAGAGACGGGTTGCAGGGACTGCCTGGAGCAAGCCTCGTGCCGGCCTCGTGACGTTCTCTGGCGTGGCTTCACTCCGTCGTGAGGCGCCACCAAACCGCTACGCGCGCTTCGCTACCCTCGAGGCAGGCTGCCCCGCGGCTGAATCTCCGGCGAACCTGTCACGGCGTGGCACGTCGCGTGCACTCGTCGGGCCGACATGGTGGACGTCTGGAGCGTTCCTGGTCCTCAGAACGGCCCTGCGAACCGCGACTCGAGCGAGCGGTTCGCCAAGCTCGTGCAGCACACGCTCGAAGATGCGAAGGAGCTGGTGCGCGCCGAGCTCGCGCTCGCCCGAACGGAGCTCGAGGGGGAGCTGAAGGCGGCGCTGCTCTCGCTCTCCGCCGGCGCGATCGCCGTCGTGCTGCTGCACACGGCGCTCTTGGTGCTCGTCGCGGCGTTGATCGTGGCGCTCGGTGGTGACGCCCTCACCATCTTACTGGTGGGTTTGGCCTTGGTACTGCTCGCGGTCGCCGGGGCATCCGTTGCGGTGTTGTTCTTCGTGCGACGCCATTTGCCGCGCACACGCGAGCGGCTCGCGCGTGACGCTAGTCTGTTGAAGGTGCAAACATGAAAGAATCGGAACGATACGGGACGAGCAACGACGTGACGCGCGCAGAATCGGCTCGCGCGCGGCTGGCTCAGGATCTTCGCGAGATGTCGAAAGTCGGAGAGCGGATGATGGAGCGAACGGGCAAGGTCGGGAAGAACGTACTCATCGGTGTGGGGATGCTCGGCGTCCTCGGCATCGGAGCGCTCTTGTTCAGGCGGCGCCGCCCGCAGCCGTTCAGATTGCCCGGCCTCCGCCCGGAGCGCTCCTTCATCGGAGAGGCGATCCGTAGCATCGTGCTCTCGACGCTCGGTGTGCTCGCCGCGCGCGCCGCACAGCGCATCCCCCTCCCGGAGGCGCGCCCGGGCACGACCATGGGAGGGGAGTAACGACTTTCCGCTTTCCGCGACTCCGGGCCTAGTCGGAAGGAACTTCGACGGGTCCGGAGTCGCCTCCCGCGTCGGGGCTTCCTGCGTCCGCGGGGTCGTCCGCGACTTGCTGGGCGAGCGGACCGATGGGCTGTCCCGGGTTCGTCTTGGGCTCGCCGGGGCCGGGGCTCGGCCCCGCGTCGTTCACCGGAATCGGATCGGGGCCGGGTCCCCGGGGCGGCTCGACCGGAGGCGAATCCGGCGAGCGGCACGCCGCCGCGAGCACGAACAGGGAAGTCATCGCCAGCGAGAGTTTCACGGTCGTAGCTCCTTCGGTCTGTGTTCGCAGAGAGCGCCGCTCACGAACCTTCAAGGAACGATACCCACGCACTCGTCCGTGCAGACGAAGCTCGCGGTAGCGCAGGAACGGTCGTCGATGCATTCCGAACAATTTCGGAGTCGGTTCCTCCAGGCGTCGGAGTCGTCAGCCTCGTCTTCGCAACGATCCACGCAGTCGTCGACGTCGTAGGAGTCGTCCACGCAGTCCTTGTATCGATCACAGACGTCGAGGCAGTCGACGACGTCCTCCACGTCGTCGCTACAGCCGACAAAGGTACCACCGAGAGTTCCGAGGACGAGCATCGCCAACAGCTTCTTCATCCAGATCTCCTTGATTGTTCGGACAGGGGCAGTGACGCGCACAGCAACGTTCGTGCCGCCCCCGCCGGCTCATTCCTCGTTCTTCGTGCCCTCCTCTACTTT
>JAEZYO010000535.1 GCA_023419055.1 Pseudomonadota bacterium
TCGCTATCGGAAGCGCAGCTCGAGACATTCGTTCACGAAGGATACGTTCGCATCGACGAGGCTTTCGATCGAAGCCTCGCCGAAGAGTGCCGCGCGCTCTTGTGGGCACAGGTGGGCTTCGAGCCCAGCGACGCGACGACCTGGACCAAGCCGGTCGTTCGCGTCGGACAGCTTGCACATCCCCCATTTCGCGCCGCGGCGAATACGCCAAGGCTCACTGCCGCTTTCGACGCGCTCGTGGGGGAGGGGCGTTGGCTTCCGCTCGGAAGTCTCGGGACGTTCCCGATCCGCTTCCCGTCGGCGGAAGAGCCCGGCGACTGCGGTTGGCACATCGATCCCAGCTTCGGGTGGGAGAACGAGCCCGACTTCCTCGAGTGGCGCACCAACGTCTACTCGAGGGGACGCGCGCTGCTCATGCTCTTTCTGTTCTCGGACGTGAGCGAAGACGACGCGCCCACCCGGCTTCGCGCAGGTTCGCACCTCGACATCGCTCGACGTCTGGCTCCACACGGCGCGCGAGGCCTGTCTCTGCGCGAGCTTGGGGACCGAGGCTTCGCGGAGTCGGCTCATCGCACCGAGCGCCTCGCAGTGGGCCCTGCAGGGACCGTCTACCTCTGCCATCCCTTCCTGGTGCACTCGGGGCAGCCGCACCGCGGGCGTGTGCCGCGCTTTCTCGCGCAGCCGCCGCTCTTGCCCAGAGGCGATCTCGACCCGATGCGAACCGAGGGCGAGCTGTCTCCTGTCGAGAGGGCGATCCGGCTGGCGCTCACCGCAGGTTAGCGGACGTCGTTTAGAAGGCGGCGCAGCAGGTGCGCGAGGGGATCGACTTCGCGCAGCTGCGCCCCGACGTCTGCGCCGAGCTCTCGGGCCAGGGTTGCCATCGCCGCGAGCGCTCGGGACGGCTCTTCGGTGGCGATCCCGGCTCGGGCTCCTCCGGTCCGCCAGTTCGGGCCCGCTTCGACGCGAACCTGGGGCCGAGGATCAGCGAGAGCTCTCGGCCGAGTGAAGCGATGTCGATCGCCTTCTCCGGCGTCCGCGGGGCGCTGCGTGAGAGCCGGCGAGTTCGCTCGTTCTCGAGGCGCAGCTGGGTTCCGGTCGACGCCTGAAAGAACAAGAGCGCACTGTCGAGCGGAAAGGCTCGAAAACGCTGGCGGCGATCGACCGCGGGAGCCGCCATGAGCCGCAGGATACCGCCTGCCGGGCCGACTTCCGAGGGCCCGCGGGGCCGCCGCGCGCAACGCAGATCCGGCCGGACGCACGCCGTTCCAGCGGATCCTCCGCGGTTTCTCGCGGGAGTGGCTGCTCGCCCCGGAACCTGGTAGCCGGCTCCCTGTGAGCACCGAAAAGAAACTATTCGTCGAGGAGATTCAACCCACCGGCAAGCGCGTGATCGTGCGCGTCGATTTCAACGTGCCCCTGAAGGACGGGGTGGTGGAGAGCGACAAGCGCCTGCGAGCGTCGTTGCCGACGATCAACTACCTGCGCGAGAAGGGCGCGAAGGTCATCTTGATGTCCCACCTGGGGCGTCCGGACGGCAAGCGTACGCCCGACGCCAGCCTCGAGCCGGTCGCCAAGGCCTTGAGCGCGCTCATCTCGGCGCCCGTCGCGTTCGCGAGCGACTGCGTCGGCGAGCCGGCCACGAGCGCGGTCGCCAAGCTGAAGGACGGCGACGTGCTCCTGCTCGAGAACCTCCGCTTCCACGCCGAGGAAGAGGCGAACGATCCCGCCTTCGCGAAGCAGCTCGCCGATCTCGCGGACGTCTACGTCAACGACGCGTTCGGCAGCGCCCACCGCGCGCACGCGTCGACCGAGGGCATCACCAAGTTCACGAGCCAGGCTGCGGCCGGCTACCTGATGAAGACCGAGCTCGACTACCTCGGGGGCGCGCTCAGCGAGCCGAAGCGTCCTTTCGTCGCCATCATCGGCGGCTCCAAGGTGTCTTCGAAGATCGACGTCATCAAGCACCTCCTGAAGTCCGCGGACAAGCTGCTGCTCGGCGGCGGCATGACCTTCACCTTCTTGAAGGCGCAGGGCATCGAGATCGGGAAGTCGATCGTCGAGAACGATCGCCTCGAGTTCGCCAAGAGCTTGCTCGCGGAGGCGGGCGACAAGCTCGTGCTCCCGACCGACTTCGTCGTGACGGACAAGCTGGATTTCAAGGGCCGCAGCGTCGGCCAGACCAAGATCGTGTCTCGCGACGCCATCCCGGCCGACTGGGAGGCGTGCGACATCGGGCCCGAGTCGGTGAAGGCCTTCGAGAAGATCCTGCTCGGCGCCAAGACCGTGATCTGGAACGGCCCGGTCGGCGTGTTCGAGATCGACGCCACCGCCAAGGGCACCGTCGGCATCGCCGAGGTTCTCGCCAAGGCGACGGAGGCGGGCGCGACCACCATCATCGGCGGTGGTGACTCGGCGTCGGCGGTGAAGAAGGCCGGCGTGCAGAACAAGGTCTCGCACGTGTCGACCGGAGGCGGCGCCTCGCTCGAGTACCTCGAGGGCAAGGTGCTCCCCGGCGTTGCGGCGCTGACCAACAAGTAAGCGTAAGCCGAAGAGCTTCGTCGAGCCGGGGGCCGCCGAGCGCGGCCTTCGGCTTTTTTGTGACCCCCCCAAGGCAGCTAGAGCGCCTCTTCGCAGCCGAGCACGCAGATCCCGCCGGCGAGCATGTACTGGAGGTAGACCCCGCCGAACCCCTCCTGGGTACAGAGCACGTCCCATTCGGCCGGGTTGCACGGGGTGGTGGACCAGGTGCCGCTTTGGCTCGTGCACGCTTGCTCGAGCAGCGCCGCGCCGAGCGAGGTGTCGTACTGGTCCGAGCACGTGTCGGCGTACGTGCAGGTGCCGGCGTACGGGATCCCGTCGGTGGAGGCCGGCGTGCACGGCTCTTCCCCCGCGCCCCCGCTGCCCGAACTTCCGCCGCTTCCACCCGCGGTTCCTCCGCCTCCCGAGTTACCGCCCGCAGCACCGCCGCTACTTCCGCTCGTGCTCGTTCCCGCGGAGCCGCCGCTCGCCGCTCCTCCCGTGCTCCCTCCTGTACCGCCCGCGCTCCCTCCACCGCTCGCGCCTGCTCCCCCCGTGGCCGCCGCCCCGCTGCCTCCCGCCCCGCCGCTCGATCCCGGCTCGCCGCCGCCACCGTCGTCGCTACAGCCGGCAACCGCCAGCGCCAATGCCGAAACCATACCGAGTCCCATCACCCTGAAGCCGTATCGCATCGCTCTCGTCCGCTCCGTTCCACCAAGAAGGTGCAGCTTCATACGCGACCTCGGAGCGGGAGCTTCCTTCGGCGGCAAAGATTCGACGAATGTCTACGTGAGCGCCGCGGCGAACGCCTGAATCCGTTCGCAGAGCTCTTCCGGAGCCTCGAGCATCGGAAAGTGCGAAGTCGCCGCCAACCGATGTACGGAGAACCAGCTGTTCCGCTTCGAGTAGTCTTGCTGCGCCCCGTGGAGGACCGGATCGGCGCGCTGGGTGTCGAGGTGAAGCGTCGGGCACGGGACGGGCTCACGCTCGAGCACGGCGAGCGGGACGGGCTCGGCGCGGAAACGAGCGGCGATCTCGCGGGCGCCGCGCCACCACATCGAGCCGTCCGCGAGCCTCATTTCGGCGATGTACTCGTGGACGGCAGGGACGTCGACGCCGCTGCTCCACGACTCGAACAACCGATTTCGAACTTGCATCCAGCGACGGGGGTGCTGGAGCGACGTCAGCGCCTGCATGAACGGGGCCGGTGCCCCGAGCACCATCCAATCGACGAACACGATGCCGGGGACACGCTCCGGGCCGAGCTTGCGACGAAGATCGATGGCGGCCCAGCCCGCGTGCGACAGGGTCACGGGGACGACCCGCTCGACCCCGGCCGACTCGAGCACGCGCAGGGCGTCGTCGAGGAGCTCGGGATAGCCGAAGTCCTGCTGCGCGGGTTCGGACTCGCCGTGACCGCGAAAGTCGAGCGCCAGAACTCGTCGCCTGGTCGAGAGGGCAGGGAGCAGCCGCCGGAAGACCGTGCGCGGTCCGCACCAGCCTGGAAGGAAGAGGAGCGCCGGCTCTCCGCCTCCGAGGTCGTCGAACGCGATTCGAGGTGGCACGGAGGACCTCGAGACGAGCCAGCGCGTCGGGGGCGACGCCCCCCGCGTGCTCGGTGAATTGGCGTGAAATGCCGTCGTCGATGGTTGGTGCTGCATGGCGCTTTCTCCCTTCGCGGAGAACCTTACCGGTCTGAGGACGAACCGCACGGACCGAGTATGCTGAGGCATGGTCCAAAAACAGACCACCTGTGACTGGGCTGACATCCCGGTCCTACTCGCCGTCACGCGGCGTGGGACCCTGAGAGCCGCCGCGAAGGCGCTCGGCGTGAGCCACTCCACCGTGCTCCGCCGCCTCGACGCGATCGAGGCCAGCCTGGGCGCGCGCCTGTTCGAGCGGAGCTCGGAGGGGCGCTACGAGCTCACCCCCGCCGGGCAGGACGCCTTCGACGCCGCTCAGCAAGTCGAAGAGCTGGTGCAGGCGATGGAGCGCCGGATTCAAGGTCGCGACGTCGAGCTCTCCGGCCGCCTTCACGTGACCATGCCTGCTCCGTTCTTGCCCGTGCTGTCGCGAGACCTGGCCGCGTTCAGCCGAGAGTACCCGGCGATCGAGCTGACGATCGCGGCGGGGCAGAGCTTCGTCGATCTCGCGCACCGCGAGTCGGACGTCGCCCTCCGCGTTACGACGAATCCGTCGCCGGAGCTCGTGGGGCGTCGCCTGGTCGACGTGGCGGTCGGTATCTACGCGTCGACGCGCTACCTCGAGGACCGGGGGCTCGATTCGGCGCTCTCCAAGCACGACTTCATCGGTTGGGACGCGCCGCTCTCCGAGACGGTGTTCGCTCGCTGGATGACGGAGCACGTGCCGAGCGCGAAAATCAGGTGCCGTCTCTCGCAGGATTGGCAGATGAAAGAGGCGATCGACGCCGATCTCGGGGCCGGGCTCGTCGCCTGCGTCCTCGGCGACAGCCAGCCGAGCTGGCGCCGGATCAAGTTGCTGCGAGAGGTCCGAGCGCCCCTCTGGCTACTCACCCACAAGGACCTGCGAGCGACGGCGCGCATGCGCGTCTGCCGAGAGTTCCTCGCCGGGGCCGTGCTCGCGAAGCGCGATCTCATCGAAGGGCGACGGCCGGTGCACGCCGTTCAGCGCAGCAGGGGGCGGTAGCGAGCGCGCCGGTCGATCCGGCGCGCTACTTCGAGCTCTAACGCTCGTATCGGAGCATGACGTTGCCCGCCGCCGAAGCCCTGCACTCGACCAATCGGACTCCGGTGGGTTGGGGCACTCCTCGCACGAGCGATTCGCCGCTCCCGAGCAGTACCGGACACACGATGAAGCGGTATTCGTCGACCAAGCCGAGCTCGCTCAAGCGAGAGACGACGGACCCGGAGCCGAAGATCATGATGTCCTCGCCCGGGGCTCGCTTGAGCTCTTCGATCTGTCGTCGATCGATGTCGCGCAAGAGGCGGGAATTCTGCCAGGTCACGTCCCGCCTGGTCTTCGAGAAGACGATCTTTTCCGCGCGATTGATCCAGAGAGCCATCGCCCTCATCGCTGTCGAGCGCCGGCCTGGTCCGTGCGGATCGGGAGACGTCTCGGGGTCGTCGAGAGCGTGCGGCCAGAACGACTCGAACATCTCGTAGGTGCGGCGACCGAACAGCATGGCTCCGGCCGTGGAGCGTTCGATGGCTTCGGCTGCCGCGCTGTCGAGCTCCTCGTCGGGCACGGCAAAATCCAGGCTGCCGTCGGAGGCGGAGAAGTAGCCGTCGGCCGAAACTCGATTGAAGGTCACGATGCGTCGCATGATTGCTCTCCTGTTCGTGTGGCGCTCCGGATCGGATCGGCCGATAACCTAAGGTCGACCGCGCTGGCGCGCTTCATCCCACTGACGTCCGACCAGGCCGCCACCGGACATTTTTTTCCTCGACGGGTCTCAGGCGTCGTCGCAGGCGCGGAGCCGCTTCTCGAGGAAGCGAGCTTCGGCGCTATTTCTCGCGAGCCCGAGCGCGGCTCCAAGCTGCTGCCGCGCGAGGTCGCGCCGCCCGGAGCGAAGCTCGAGCTCGCCGAGCGCTGCCGCGTAGAACGGATAGTGTGACAATCGGTCACGCTCCTCGATGCTTCGGAGCGCCACGAGTCCCCGTTCCGGGCCGTCTCGCCAACCTATCGCGATGGCTCGGTTCAGAGCGATGACCGGGGAGGGGTTCATCGACATCAGGCGATCGTAGAGCGCTACGATGGCGTTGAAATCGGTCTCCTCCAGGCTGCGCGCGCCGGCGTGCGTCGCCGCGATCGCAGACTCCACGTGATAGACGCTGAGCTCATCGCCGGCCGCGGATTGCTCGAAGAGCTCGAGCCCTTCGGCGAGCAAGCGCGCGTCCCACGCGGAGCGATCCTGATCGATGAGCGCGTTCAAGTCACCACCCGAATCGATGCGTTCCCCGAGGCGGGCTGCTTGAAGACACATGAGCGCGGCGAGCGCGGTCGTGGCGGGCGTCCGTGCGGGTGCATACTCGCGGAGAGCGGCGGTCAATCGCATCGCCTCGTCGCAGAGCTCGACGCGCACCGCCGACTCGGCGGAGGCGCTGTGATAGCCCTCGCTGAAGAGCAGGTAGAGCGCGCGCTGCACGGTCCCGAGGCGCGACTCGAACTCGGCGTCAGCGAGCTCGAACAAGGTGTAGCTGTTCGCGAGTAGCTTCTTTCCTCGTGAAATCCGCTTCTCCACGGCCGCGCGCGACGTGAGCAGCGCCGAGGCGATCTCACCCGCACCGAAGCCGCACAGCACGTTCATGATGAGCGCGAGCTGCGCCTCTTCTGCGAGCAAGGGATGGCAACACGAGAACATCATCCTGAGCTCGGCGACTCGCACCGTCCGCTCGGCGAACACTTCGTCGAGCAGGGAAGAGAGGCTCGCCTCGGCTTCGAGCGTGCGGGCGAGCTCCGGCGCGAAGGTGCGGGCGGTGCGCTCGCGGCGCACCACGTCGAGCGCCCGGTGCCTGGCGGTCGCCATGAGCCACGCCGAGGGGTTCTCCGGGATCCCGCGGACTCGCCAGACCTCGAGCGCTCGACAGAAAGCATCCTGGACCAGGTCCTCCGCGAGCTCGAGGTGATGAACCCCGAAGAGGCGCGTCAGCGCAGAGAGCATGCGCCCCGCCTCGCGACGGAAGAGATGTTCTTCGAGCTCGGGCAACGGCGGGGCTCTAAAAGGGCGAGCTCATGATCGGCCTGACCTCCACTTGGCCGCCCCCGACGGCGATGGGGCAGCCTTTCGCGAGCTCGGTGGCTTGCTCGAGATCTCGGGCCTCGATCACGATGAAGCCGAGCACCAGGTCCTTCGCCTCGGTGAACGGACCATCCGTGACGACGTTGCCTTGCCCGCGTACCACCCTCCCGCCACGCTCGAGCGGCTGGCCGCGATCCTTCAGGTGGCCTTTGACCTCGAGCTCATGGATCCAGGCCATCCAAGCTTGCATGCTCTTCTGAGCGCGCTCGGGTGTCCCCATCGCTTCTTGCTGTGCCGCCTCGCTGGATCGAAACAGAAATACGAAATCGCTCATCGACGCCTCCTTCGTGGCTCGAGGTCCGACGTTCGAGCGTCCGAGGTTCGGACATCTTTTTTAGTTTAGGGAGCGTACACTTCGCGCACGTCGACCTCGTTGTCGCCGAGGATGGCGGCGTACCGCTCCGCCCACGCTAGAACATCGCCCTTCGACGGCAGCTCCAGCAACGAAAAGCCCGCGATGAGCTCCTTGGATTCTGCGAAGGGGCCATCGACCCAGGTTCGCTTGCCACCCTTCGACTCCGAGCGCGCGCCCCTGCTGGTCGGCGCGAGGAGCTCTGCAGCGAGAAGCGCGCCGTCGTTCTGGAACGATTGGGCAAGCTTCGTGATGGCAGCCCGATGCTTCTCGGGGCGACCCGCTTGCTCGTCTTCCGAGCTCGCCTTGCAGAGCAGGAGGAAGCGCTGGGGAAGCTTGCCCTCCGGCTTGGGGATGAGGCCGAGGTCCCACGGCTCGACGACTGGGCCGACCTCGATCTCGATCGCGTCGTACTGGCCCGCGAGCCTCTTGGCATGCTGGATGGCCTCGTCCATGGAGCGGGCGCTGATCATGGCGACGGAGGCGACCGTCTCGTTCTTGCCGGAGTAAGGCCCGCGCGTGACCGTGCACTCGCCGCCCTTGCACTCGAGCCGCGCCCTCACGCTGCTGCGGTGGAGGCCTGCGCCGTTCAAGAAGTAGCCCTCTCTGAGCCCTTCTTGCACGAGCTCTCCCATGTTCTTCACGATCGCGTCGTTCGGCGGGTCGCCCCGTTCCATGCTCGCGTCGACCTTGTGCATGACCATGAAGCGCATCGTTCGACCTCCTTGCTCGAGGTCCCGCATAGCCTGGCTGCGTTGCCTCGTCGAGGTACCGCGCGGAAAATGCGCGAGCGGCGGGCGACGTCATGAAGACGCCGTCCCGCCGGTCCCCGCGGGTCACGCTCGCCGACTCAGTCGTGACACTTGGTGCGCTCGACGCTCCAGGTGAAGAACGTCTCGAGGAACCAATCGTAAGAGGCCCGCGACTCCTGTCCGCTCTGCGGTCCGCTCACCCAGCTCCATTCCTGGGCGATCGGGTCCCAGCAGTACTGCGCGGTCTCGGTCTCGGCCGACTCGTCCTGGCTCGCGCCGTCCGTATCTTCGATGATCCCCTTGATGGTAAAGCACGAGGTCGTCGACGTATCGAGCTCGATGTCCCAACTCTTCGGGAGGTTCGGCACGTCGAGAGGGGACTGCCAGTCCTGGAACAGCGGCTTGTAGGGCCCCGCGTACTCGACGCCGTCGGTGAAAGTCGCAGGGCCAGCGGTGTCGTTGGTCTTGTCGACTTCGATGTACCAGCGGTCGTCGCCGCGAGAGCCACGATCGCCGCCTCGCGTGATCCTCACCTCGTCGACCTTGATCGTCACCGTGTCCTTGAGGCAGCGAGGTGCAGGCGGATCTTCGGGCACGTTGACCTGACAGGAGGTCTGCGCGATGGCGGAGCCCGGTCCCCCGCGCTCGGCCCAGGCGTTGACGATGACGTCGGCCGGCTTCGAGGTCACGTCGAAGAGCAGCGACACCTTGCCTTCACCCATCTTCGTCGGCAGGATCCCGAGCGGCGCCACGTGGTTCAGCGTCGGGTACTCGAGGTTGACCTCGGTCGGCCCGAAGACGGTGTCGTAAGTGATGTCGAGCGCGATGCCGTTCTGGCGCGGGCGCGGCCAGCAAGCGACGTCGCGGCTCTCTTTGATCATGCACGCAGTCCAGGCCTGGACGACGTCGGGGTTGATGGTCTCCATCTGGAGATCGTAGGTGTAGTCGCGCACCTCGTTCGTGTAGTTCTCCTGGCACCACTTTTCGTGGTCCTTGCTCTTCGTCTGGTAACCGACGCTCAAGACATCGAAGATCGAAAGCGCGATCTCGGAGTTTCGCTTCTTCTTCACCTCCGAGCAGGCCCAGGCGAGCGCGGTGGACTCCGTGGACTCGGTCGAATGAAGCGCGAGCTGCTCGTAAATCCCTTGGGCCAGGATGTCGGAACAAGCGTCGCTCGCGGTGTCGGTGCGGCCCGAAGGGTCGCTCATGCGGGGCTGCGTCGAGTCCGCCGCCACACGCTCCCACGTCGCCGGGTTCGGGTAGACGTAGACGTCGTCGATGTCGAGCGTCCCGAGGGCCCCGCTGCCCTCCCAGGAGCGCGCCCCGAGCCGCAGGGGAGCGCTGGTGTTCAGGAGGCTCGGAACGGTGATGGCGTTGAAGCTGCGGGCCAAGTAGCCGTCGAGATACACCTTGAGGCGCTCGGTCCCGGCGGGGCTCAGGCTGACGAGGACGTGATGCCAGTTTCCGTCGGCGATCGGTTTGCCGGTGTCGAAGTTCGTGACGGTGCCGGTGCTGAGCTGGACGCCGAGCTGTCCGTTGAACGTGTAGATGCCGAAGCCGCGCGTTCCTTGCGCCGATTCGGTGCGCTGATCGAGGATCGTATCGATGCCTCCCACTCGGTTCGAGCGCACCCAGAGCGATACGCTGAAGCCGGTGTTCGGGAAATCGATGCGATAAGGCGAAGTGACGTTCCCGCTCGGGATCGTGAGGCCGCTACCGCTCAAGCCGCTCGAGAGAGACGCGCCCGTGAGCACGTTGGGTTGGGCGACGCCGCCCTGGATCGAGGACGCGCCGTCCACCACGAGGCTCGCGCCGGCGCCCCGTGGGATGGGCAGCTCGCCGAAATAGGCGGGGTTGCGGAGCGCGCTGAAATCCGGGACTTCGGCGCGACTCCGCGAGCTGAACACCCAGCGACCCACGAGCCCGAGCGAGCTCTGCAGCCCTGAAAGCTCGGGCTGAGAGAGCACGCGAGAGAAGAGGCGCGCCTCGGTCAAGGCGCCTCCGAACCAGCTCTGGTCCACCGAATCATGGCCGAACTTCAGCGGGCCCGGCACACGGAAGGCGAGCATCGTCTGCGTCACGGGAGTGCGATCCTGTGCGTCGACGTAGAACTTGAGCTCCCCGTTCCCTCGACGCGTCACCGTGAAGTCGTGGAATTTACCGTCGGAGAGCTCTGCCATGGGAAGGCTCGTGTAGTTCGTGCCCTCGAGCTGAAGCAGCAGCTGGTTCCCGGTCATGAGGAACAGGAAGCCGCTTCCCTGAGCGAGCCGCGAGGAGGCGAGGGGCATCGTCGCAGAACCGTTGCGTTTGGCGCGAACGGTCAAGGTGAAGGCGCCGGTCCCGATGTCGTACGCGGGCTTCGGAACGGCGCGAGCGCGATCGCTCGTCCCGTTCAGCACCCAGGCGCGTTGGTCGTCGGCGAGCGCCGTCAAGGCGCCGTCGCTCTCGCCCACGAGCCTCGACTCGAGCTCGCTGACCGGCTCGACGCTACCGTCGTCGGCGCAGCCGCCGAAGAGCGACAGGGCCAAGGCCGCCGTCAGCATTCGACCCGAGTGGCGCCTGAGCGCGCCCACACACGCATTCGTCTCTTTCTGCCCATCGATTCGCATGATGCACGTCTCCCACTGGCGCGCCGTCCGGCGCGCGTTCGAGTTGTCGTGCTCATCCGTAGTCGCCTCGCTGCTGTCCCGAGAAGCCCACAAAGCGCGTCAGGTGCGCGCTGCTGCTGTCGTCTTTTGTCCGGCTGCGGGCGCACCTCGACACGGCGGACGAGCGCACCACTCAGGCCAGCCGATCTCGAAAACGGCGTCGAAGTTCCGGCGGCGCGGGCATGGCCAGCATGCCTGCCTGCTGGCGCCGGGCGACCGAGCGCAAGCTCTTGTAGCCGAGCAGGCGTGAGAGCTCGCGCTGGGTGAGACCATCGCTCGCCTCGAAGTCGCGTGTCAGCTCGAGGCGCGCGTCTTCGAGCAGGCGCCGGTGAGAGGTGCCCTCGGCGCGCAAATAGCGCTGAAGCGAGCGAACGCTGAGCGAGAGTCGCTCCGCCACTCGATCGATGTTGGCGTTGCCTTCTTTCAGGCAGGCCAACGTCGCGTCGAGCGCGAGCGTCGAGAAAGCGCGCTTCGGAGCCGCCGGTTCGACGCGAGGGGGCGCGCAGAGGAGGGCCTGCGCGGAAGACTCGAGGATCGAGCACAAGCGCGGCTCCGCGGTGCGAAAGGGGATGTCCAACACGTCGCGCGAGAACACCATCTCGTCGAACGAAGCTTCGGAAAAGACGCGCGACTGGAAGACTCGATCGAAGGCTTCGGTGGGACGAACCCGCTGCATGAAGCAGACGGAGAGCGGTCTCACGAGCTCCCCCGAGAACTCGCGCCCTCGAAGCAGGACGAGGCCCCACGCAAGCTCGGAGAACGCTTGCAGCCCCTGGTCCGCCCAATGCCGCAAGCGCACGAGCTTTCGCCCGATCTCCAACGTGAAGCGCCCCGCGTCCGACACGATGGGGATGAAGCGGACCAAGCGCCGGATCGCGTCGCCCCAAGAAGCGCTGCTGCGTACGAGGTAGTCGAGGAGGTCGAGCTCGCCGACGCCGAGCCGCTCGGCGACCTGCAGACCGAAGGCGCTGCTGCCGCTCAACTGCGCCGCGGCGGTCCAGAGGCGCCGTACCGCACCGATGGGCAGTCGAGACTCGCTGGGCGCGAGTGGCTCGGCCGGCTGGCCTAGTGCGCGCCGCAGATCACGCTGGCAGATCCCGAACTTGCCGGGCTCGTTGAGGATTAGGAGCCCGAAGGTCGCCGACGCCGAGAAGGTCGGCGCGGGGCTCTCCACCACGACGGTACTCATCGCACCCTGTACGAGCGATCACCGCTTCGCGATCAGTGCTGGAAGCAAATTTCTCGGCTCAGGCCGCCGGGGGGCCGGCCTGGGCGTGACTTGGCGCAGGAGCTCGGCCTCGTGAAGAAGCCGAATGCCTGGCGAAACGCCGCCGATTGAGGGTGCCTGCGGCGTCGGTCTAGGCTCGCGCTCCCATGGCTGAACGCTTCTGCCGCTACGAGCTCCGAACCACGGACGTCGATTCCGCCCGGGCCTTCTACTCTGGCGTCATTGGTGAGCGCGCCGGCCTCGAATTTTCTGTGCTCCCCGAGCGAGCTCGCGCGCTCGGGGCCGTACCGCACTGGCTCGGACACGTGAGCGTCGCGGACGTGGAAGCGGCCGCGGCCGGGTGGGTCGAGCTCGGCGCGCAACGGCTCGGCCCTCCGCGGACCTCGAGCGACGGCTTCGAGATCGTGGCGTTGCGCGATCCCTTCGGTGCGGTGGTGGGTCTGACTTCCCGCGAGCCGCTCTCATCCGACGGTCCCGTGCTCTGGCACGATCTCAATGTTCTCGACCAGGAGCGAGCCTTTGCCGCGTACTCGGCGCGGTTCGGGTGGCAGCGCGGCAAGAGCTTCGAGCTCGACTCGAACCTCGGCGCGTACCAGGAGTTTTCCTACGACGGTGACTCACCCGTGGGAGGGATGGTGAGCAGCGTGCGCCTCCCAGGGGTCCACCCGCATTGGCTCTACTCTTTCGCGGTTCGCGACCTCGATGCTTCGGCTGCCGAGGTGGTCACACGCGGGGGCACGGTGGTGCCCCTGCACGTGCCGGCGCCGATCACGCGACGAACGGTGGTCTGCGAAGATCGAGAGGGAGCCGCCTTCGCTCTGCGACAAAGGATGGGTTAGGGCGATTCGCCTAGCGTTCGAGGACCTTCGCCAGCTTGCCGAGTTCCATCTCCCAGCCCTGGACCGCGCGATTGGTCCAGACCTCGTCGTGCATGGGGTCGAAGCTGAGTGACATCCTCACTCGCTCTGCCTCTGCGGACAGCTCGACGACCGTCGCGACGTCGTAAGGGGCGACGCCCGGTATGAAATCGGCGAGGTGCGTGTACGCGAGGCGCTTCAGCGGCGAGACCTCCGTGTACGTGATCTTGGCCTCGGTCGTCGTGGGCATGCCCGCCTTCTTCATGAATTCGATCTGGGGCGCCGCGGTCGCGATCATGGCGTAGAGGAGCTCTCCGCCCGCTCGAAGGTCGAGCTTTCGTACCTTCACGGAGAAGCCGTCCGGGCCCCACCAGGACTCGATGCCGTCTTTCGTCGTCCAGAGGTCCCACACCTCTTGGAGCTTGGCGTCGAAGGTGCGTTCCAGCGTGATTCGCTTGCTCATGATTCGGGTGTCTCCTTGCGCCTGCGCGCCTTCTGCTTGCGTTCGAGCGCCTCTGCGAACCGGTCGAGCCGTGCTTCCCACAGCTTTCTGTACTGGCAGACCCACGCGTCGAGCTCGCGGAACGGCTCCGGCCGGAGCGAGTAGAAGCGCTGGGATCCGACCGGGCGGACCCGGACGAAGCCCGCGTCGCTCAGGATCCGAAGGTGGCGTGAGACCCCCGACTGGTGGATCTCCACGCTCTCGACCAGGTCGTTTACCGCCCGCTCACCGTCGAGCAACGCCTCGACGATGCGCCGGCGGGTCGGGTCACCCAGAGCCTGAAAGACATCAGTATGCATAGGCGTGCATATGCATAGTGGTGCATATCAGGTCCGTCAAGCGTGCGGGTATCGAGGGGGGCCTCGCTTTTCGGGGCACTCAACGGGCGCTCGACCGAGATCGACTGCGCGACCCAGGGCCCCGGCTTCACCTGCCAGAGCGTCGATGGGGAAGCATTTGGCGGCACTCGCCGCCGAGTGCGTTCCGGCGAAAGGTGGGTCGCCATCGGCGAGTGATCCACCGAGCTGCGACGGCTCGACGCTCTCGTTCTGCAATGCTGGCCGCCTCGAGAACCTGGACTGCCTCGAGCTCGGTTTTACGGGGATGCGAGGTGGACTGGAGCGTGGGGCGTTACGGCTGCTTGCCGTAGCCGACGAACGGGCTGGAGCGTCGCCGAGGCGCTCTCAGGCGCTCTCAGGCGCTCTCGGAGAGGCGTGCGGCGTTCGAAGTCTCGCCGGACTCCGGCGCGCCCGAAGGCCGCGTGATGCCGGCAGCGACGTAGACCTCGGCTTCGTCCAAGGTCTCGCGCGCGAGCAGTTCGGTCACGATGTCGTCGAGTCGCTTGCGGTTCTCGCGGAGCAGCGAGATCGCGCGCTTGTAGCACTCGTCCACCAGGCGGCGGACCTCTTCGTCCACGGCATCGAGCGTGGTCTCGGCCACCCCGCTCATGCGCGGATCGCCGTCGGAGGGGAACACCGCTACGGGCCCGATCCGCTCCGACATCCCCCAGCGTCCCACCATGGAGCGCGCGATTCCGGTGCAGGTCTGCAGATCGCTCTCCGCGCCCGTCGTCACCACACCGAACACCACGTGCTCGGCCGCCATGCCGCCCAGCGCCCCGATCATGCGACCCTTCAAGTACGCAGCGTCGTAGCCGTATCGATCCTGGGTAGGTGTGGAAAGCGTGACGCCGAGCGCGCGCCCGCGCGGGATGATCGAGACCTTTCGTACGGGATCCGCCCCGGGCTGGAGCATGCCGAGCAGAGCGTGACCCGCCTCGTGATACGCCGTGCGCCGGCGCTCCTCGGGCGGGATGACCACTTTGCGAGCCGTGCCGAGCTGCACCTTCTCGAGCGCGTCGGTGAGATCCTCGAGCCGAACCAGCTGATGACCGCGCCTCACGGCGAGCAGCGCGGCCTCGTTGATCAAGTTCGCGAGCTCGGCGCCCGTCATGCCCGGCGTGATGCGGGAGAGGTGCTCGAGGCTCGCGTCGTCCGCGAGCGTGATTTTCTTGGCGTGAACTTTGAGGATCGCCAGGCGACCGGCCTGGTCCGGCGCGTGAACGGTGATGGTGCGATCGAAGCGCCCCGGCCGCAGAAGTGCGGGATCCAGCACTTCGGGGCGGTTGGTGGCGGCGAGCACGATGATGCCCTCCGAGCCGCTGAACCCGTCCATCTCGGTCAAGATTTGATTGAGGGTCTGCTCGCGCTCGTCGTGTCCGCCGATGGAACGCGCGCCGCCTCGGGCTCGACCGATGGTGTCGATCTCGTCGATGAAGATGATGGCCGGGGCGACCTCGCGCGCGGCCTGGAACAGCTCGCGCACTCGGCTGGCTCCGACGCCCACGATCATCTCGATGAACTCGGAAGCGCTGGCGCTGAAGAACGGCACCCCGGCCTCGCCCGCAGTCGCTCGCGCGAGCAGGGTCTTACCCGTGCCCGGGGCACCGCTGAGCAGCACTCCTTTGGGGGCTCGCGCGCCGATCGCGCGATATTTTTCGGGCTGGCGCAGGTAATCGACGATCTCGGTGATCTCGTCCTCGACCTCGTCGATACCCGCCACGTCTTCGAACGTG
Source organism: Pseudomonadota bacterium (assembly GCA_023419055.1). Next base: position 15,711 of record JAEZYO010000535.1, read on the forward strand.
ACGCGCACCGTCTCCGGATCGACGGGCTTTCGCTGCTTTCCGCCGCCGAAGAGCCCACCGACCGCCGCCTGTTGGCGCCGGAACATCCAGACGTAGAAGAGCACGAGCAGCAGGATCGGCCCGAACGAGATCAGGAGGTTCGCGAGCATCCCGCGCTCCTCGACGAGCGGCGTCGCGCGGACGACCGCCTTGCTCTTCTCGAGCCGCTGCATGAGATCGTCTTGCGCGAACACCGGGCGCTCGGTGGAGAAGCGCTGGTAATTGGCCTCCTTCGCGCCCTCCCTCGGCTCGGGGACGGGCTTGGCCTCACGGAGCGCACCCTGGATCGTGTGGCCGCGCGCGAAGACCTCGCTGACGTTGCCGGCCTCGACCTGCTTGTCGAACTCGGTGTAGGAGATCGCGAGCGGCCCGCTCATGCGATCCTGGATCGTCAAGATCAAGAAGAAGATCCCGTAGACGATCAGCGCCTGAATCAAGATGGTCCACCACCTCCGCTTCGGAGGCTCCGCCGGCTTCTCCGGCTTCGGCGGCGGCAGGCCCTCCGTGCGCCACGGACGGCTGGGCGGGATGCTCTCGCGCGACAGAGGGGGTGGGGCCTTCGATGTCCGAACGGGTGCGGGCGCCTGGGCGGGTTGCTTGGTGGAGGCAGAAGCGGTGGAGTCGGTCATGGCGAGCGCCGATCGCAGTCATAGCCGCGGCGGGCTCATCCTGCTGGTCCGACGTTTCGAAGGAGTTGCATTCTCGGGGCAGCGGTGGAGATCGGATCGCTCCCAGGGGCATTGAT
>JAEZYO010000986.1 GCA_023419055.1 Pseudomonadota bacterium
TGCTCCGCGTGCCAAGCTCGGTCCTCGCCCCGCTCTGGGGACGCCTCCTTCCGGATCAGGCAACGGTGAACCTGGATCTGGTGCCCGATCGCTACCGCCAGTCAGCGTGGTTTCGGGATCGCAGCAAAGTCGCGTCCGCCCCGCCTAGTGGGGCGCTCACCCCGCCCCGCCCCGCGATCGTGATCTTCTTCACCATCGACGCGTTCCGCGCGGATCTGCTGGAACGAGAAGAGACTGTCGCTCAGCTGCCGGAGCTCTCCGCCCTGCGGCGCGAATCCGTCTACTTCACCCAGGCGCGCTCACCGACACCCTCCACGTTCACGTCGGGCGCCGCGATCTTCGCCGTCCGGCACTTCTCGCAGCTCGAATGGGGCAGGGACGACAAGGGCAAGAAGTTTCTCGCCGACAGCAGGCCGCGTTTCCCCGAACTACTGCAGCGAGCCGGCGTGCGCACCGTCAACGTGATGGGGGTCACGCTCGGTCAGTTGGACGCAGCCAACGGCGCCCTGCGCGGCTTCGACGTCGAGATGCGCCCCGGCAAGACCAAAGCTCCGGGCAACGCCGTGGTCAGCAAGATCATCAAGGATCGGCCCGACCTGCCTCGCCAGTCGACCCTCTACTACAGCCATTTCATCGAGCCGCACGTCCCCTACGACCGCGCCGGCAAGCACGGCTCCAGGTTCGAGCGCTATGTCCGCGAAGTGGCGCTGGTCGACGAGGAGATCGGCCGGCTGCGCAAGCACCTCCGAGATAGAGGCCTCGATCAGAACACCATCTGGATCATTTCAGCCGACCACGGCGAGGGCTTCGGTGAGCACGGAACGTACAGCCACGCGCTCAACGTCTACGAAGAGGCCGTTCACGTGCCGCTGATCGTGCACGTGCCGGGCGTCCCGGCGCGCGAGATCAGCGAGGCCGTCAGCGTGATGGACGTGGGACCTACCCTGCTCGATCTGTTCGGTGTTCCCGTACCGGGCAGCTACATGGGTCAGAGCCTGCTGCCTCTGATCGCCGGAGAGTCGAAGAAGCTGACACGCCCGGTCGCGGTCGATAGTGGGCGCCGCATTCAGGCGTTCTACTTCGAGGACGGCAAGAAGGTGATCTTCGACATCAAGCAGCAGACCACCGAAGTCTACGACCTGAAGGTGGACCCGGGAGAGCGCCAGAACCTCGCGGACAGCGGCGCCCCGGGCATCGCGGAGGCCATCGAAACCGCCAGGCTCTACTTCCAGACGCACGAATTTCGCGCGCCCGGCTACAAACAGCCGTGGCTCAAGTTCTGAAGGTTCGGGGGTGAACCCCCGGACACCTTCCGAGCCCCGGGCACGGCCGGTAAGGTGTGGCTCGTGAACGTCAGGCTCCTGATCGACGCCATGGTTCAGCAGACGACCGTGCTGATCGCGCAGTTGTCCACGGCGGCGGGGATCCGTGCTCCCCTCGCGCACGTCGCCGACCAGGTGTTCGTCGAGCTTGCGCGCGAGCTCGAAGCGCAAGGTGTGGGGCGTAAGGTCGTCGCCGACATGTTCGGCCTCGCTCTGCGCGGCTACCAGAAGCGCGTCCAGCGCCTGACCGAGAGCACGACCTTCCGAGAGCGGACGCTCTGGGAGGCAGTGCTCGAGTACGTCCGCGGGCGCGAGCACGTCACACGCCGAGAAGTTGCCGAGCATTTCGCCAAGGACGACGAAGACGCGCTCGGCTCCGTGCTCCACGATCTGGTTGCGAGCGGGCTCGTCTACTCGTCCGGTCAGGGTCGCAACACCGTCTACCGCGCCACCGCGGAGAGCGCCTTCGCCGCCCTGGTCGACGAGACCACGGCCGAGTCCGTACAGTCGATGGTTTGGGCGCTCGTCTATCACCAGCCGGGAGTCGGCGCGCCCGAGCTCGCCGAACGGCTGCGCCTCGAGCCCGCGCTCGTCGACGCGGCGATCCAGACCCTCGTCGGTGAGGGGCGGTTGCAGGTCGTCGGTTCGGGAGCCGAGCAGCGCCTGGAAGCGGCCACCCTGGTCGTGCCCGTCGACTCCGAGAGCGGCTGGGAAGCCGCGGTCTTCGATCACTTTCAAGCCATGGTCGGAGCGATCGGTCAAAAGGTGAGGCGCGGCGCGCTGCGCTCCAAGAGGTCGGACCGCGTGGGAGGCTCGACGATCACGTTCGACATCCACTCGGGTCATCCCCTCGAGCAAGAGACGTTGAACCTCTTGCAAAGGGTCCGGAGAGACGTCAATGAGCTCTGGGATCGGGTCTGTGCGCACAACGCAGCGCACCCCATCCCCGAGGAAGAGCGAGTTCGGGTCCGATTCTACTTCGGTCAGAGCGTGATCGGGGGCGACGAGGACCTGGTGGCGGGAGAAAAATCATGAAGTGGGATCGCGCGCTCATCGTCTTCGGCGTCGCCGGCCTGTTCGCGGGCTGCGGCGGAGAGACGAGCACGAGCACGAACGAGACGGGAAACACGAACTGGCTGAAGGAGTGCTCGACCGATCTCGATTGCGGCACGTTGTCTTGTTACTGCGGGAGCTGCCGTGAAACCTGCGGCGGAGTCGTGGACTGTAGCTCGAGCCCCGAGCAAGCCTGCGCGCCGCATTCGAGCCCCGAGGACGAGCCTCTCGAGGATGTCAGCGCTTCGCCGCTCCTCACCGATGACGACGCAGACATCACGGACGTGACTCGGGGTCCCGGCTCGTCCATCTACGTCACCGGTGGCAAGGGCAAGTACCAGTCCGACCTCAGCGACACCTATTCCGACTTCTGGTTGGCCCAGATCGACTCCGCAGGCGAGCTCACTTGGGAGGTGCGCGAGCCGATTGACGAGACCGACTCGATGGGGATCTCGCTCGCGTACTCCGGGAGCTCGGGGGCCGAGGCGTTGACCGTCTTGAGCACGCGCTACGTCGACGGTGATCGCACTCTCGTCCGCTACTTCGACGCTGAGGGCAACGCCGTCGGGAGCGAGCAGCGCGCTCCCGAGTTCGAGGTCACGCGTTCACACCCGTCTTCGGTGAGCTTTCTCGGGGGGTTCGAGGCCGATCGAGCCGTGGTGGTCCCGCTCGAGGCGCCGGGGGACGAGTGGCCCGCCGAGTTTCGGGGCGTCGACGGGGGCAGGAGCAGCGTGACCGACATGGCAGTCGCGAGCGACGGCAGCGTTGCGGTCGTCGGGCACTTGGGCACGGATCCGACGAGCAACGAGACCGTTCCGTGGGCGAGCGGTCTCGACAGCAACGGCTCCGCGATGTGGGCGCACGCCTTCCCCGTGAGCGATCGATCGCACTGCGAGGCGCGTGGAGTCGCCCTCGCCAACGGTGGGGTCACTCTCGTTGCCGGCGAATGCTCTGGAAATTGGCTGAAAGGGATCGCGCGCGACGGCAGCGTGCGCTGGGAACGGCACTTCGAGGAAAGGATCGGCGCCATTGCAACGTCGGGGTCGGGCTACTTCGTCAGCACGGGCACGGGCACGCGCGGAGCCGACGCGCTCGGGACCTTGCTCGCATTCGACGAACAGCACCGGCTGCTCTGGCGGGTCCGAGAAGCGGGCTGCGAGGCCTTCCATCGCCTGATCCCGATCGACGGCGCCGTGGTGGCAGTGGCGCGTTGCGACGACGGCATTTTCGTCGGGTTGTATCGGCCCTCCATGGATTCCGAAGCCTGTGCGTGTGGCGAGGGACCGCTGCCGCTCGAGTGCGGATGCGATGATGATCGCTGCATAGACACCGCAGCCGAGGCTCGGCAGGCGTACCGGTGCATGGAAGTGCCGTCGCCGCCCAGCATCGAGACGGGCTGCGGCTACCTTTCGATCTCGATGAGCGCCGGGCTCTCCGCGAGCACCTACCATTATGACGCGCTCACCGAGCAGCTCGTGGGATTCCAGGCGACGAACGACGTGGCGCCGACGTCTTGCGAGCTCGGTGACATCCCCGACTGCCCAGAAGCCGTGCGTTGCACGCCCTGCCTGGAGTTCGCGACCGACGAGCTCCCGTACTGCGACTGATCGCTCACGGCTGCTCGAGCCGTGCTACGACGGCCGCGCATGCGACGCTTCGTGGTCATCGGCCGGACGGCGACGGCCTCGCCCGACTTCCTGCTCCGGGATTTGCCGGGAACGAGCGGTCGCCTGGATGTCTTGCTGCGTTGCGTGCGCGCCGGGCTCCTCGTCTCGCATGGGTTGAGAAAGGACACCCTCGTGTACCTCGTCCTGCTGGGCGGGTCCGAGGCGCCGCGCGCACTGCGCTTCGACGGCGCGGCCGCGCGCTATGTCCGGCCGGACGAGTACAGCCTGGCCACGACCGTGAAGAAGGCGCTCTCGGTACCGATCGACGCCAGCGGTTTCGTTCCTGCTCGCACCGGTATCGCCGTCGCACGCGGCGGACTCGAAGTGGTGCTCGAAGACTTGCCCCCGCTCGTGAGCTACGTGCTCGACGTCGGCGGCGCGGATATCCGGGAGGCCGCGCTCGATAGCGAAGAAAGCGTCTTCTTTCTCGGGGACCACTTGGGCCTGGACGCGGAGACTCGCCTCCGGCTCGACTCCTTCGGCGCGAGGCCGATCGCTCTCGGCCCCGTCAGCGTTCACGCCGATGACGCGATCACGCTCGTCGCCAACGAGCTCGATCGTCGAGCCGTGACCGCTGAGCACGACTGAGCGCGTACGCCATAGTCAATTCTCCGGGAGAAGACGGGCTCCGCCCGCGTTCCGGGATTCCCTTTCGATTCGAAATCAGCTCTATTCGCTGGCCGAGGAACGAGCCGGAGGAGGAAGCCCGGCGGAGGAGGATCTCATGGCGCTCAAGACGACGGTTGTGGGGCACACCAGCATGACGACCAGCCGAGTGCTGGCGATCTTCGACGAGACCTCGGGGCACGCTCGGCTCGTGTACAAGGACGGGGCGAACGAAGCCCACGTCGACGCGCCTATCGTCCCGGCCGCGCCTTACGGGCTCGCTGCCTTTCAACTCAAGGGGCTCTCGGGCGCCAAGGTGACGTACGGGGTCGGAGCCCATGGCCCCGCCGGGCCACCCGAGCCGATCGCGGTGCTCGGCGCCAACACGGCGACCTTCCGCCCGCTCGCGAGCGGCCCTTTGCGCGTCGGCCTCGTGAGCTGCAACGACATCGACAATCGCTCCATTCCCAAGGAACGACGCGGCGCGCTCTGGCGCGAGCTCAAGCGCGTGGTCGCCGAGGAGCGAGTGGACCTCCTGGTGCACGCGGGCGATCAGATCTACGGCGACGGCGCGCCCGTCGGCTGGAGCGCGAGCGAGGGCCGCGCCGCCGCGTACCGCCGCCACTACGTGAACGCCTGGTCTCACCCCGACGTCGCGGCGGTGTTGAGCTCGGTCCCCAACGTCATGATGTGGGACGATCACGAGATTTACGACGGCTACGGCTCGAACGACAACGATCCCACCGAGGCGGCGCAGCTTCGCTATCGCGCCGCAGAGCAAGCTTTTCGCGAGTTTCAGGTCGCGCTAAACCCGCCTGATCGCTTGAGCCAGAGCGGCTTCGGATGGGTGGGCAAGTACGGGGAGCTCGCGATTGTCGCCGTCGACGGCCGCTCTCAGCGACGCTGGAGCAGGGGCGCCATCCTCGGCAAGCAGCAGCTCGATGATCTCGAGCTCCGGCTCAACGAGCTCGCGGGTCTCGGGCTGAAGCACCTCTTCGTCGTCGTCGGCACTCCCGTCGTCTACCTGCCGCTGATCGCGGCAGAGAAGCTCGCCGGGGTCTTCAGCCCTTCTTCGGTCGATGACATCCGCGACGGTTGGTCAGCCTCCAACAACCGCAATGAGTGCCGACGCTTTCTGATGAGCCTCCTGAATTTTGCCGGCCACTCTCCGAAGACGCAGGTCACGCTGCTCGCGGGCGACGTCCACGTGGGGACGCTCTCGCAGATCGATACCAAGCTCGGCTTCGGACCGCAGCGCATCCGGCCGCGGCTCTTTCAGATCACCTCTTCCGGCATCGCTCGGCCGGCGCCGAGCGGCGTGGAAGGCTTTCTGATGTCCGCGATCACGAACGGCGGCACACAAGCGCTCTTCAACCGGGACATCGAGGGCGTCCTCCGCAAGATCGACGGGCTCGAGCACGACTACTGCGTCTCGCACCGAAACTTCGCCGTCATCGACCCGAGCGACGGCCACGGCGAGTGGGATCGCAACGGCAACCTCTGGGTGCACTTCCACGTCGAGAGGAACGGCGTCACCGTCGTCGAGCAGTTGCTGCCCCGAAAGCTCGGGTGAGCGCCGCTACTTCTTGTGCTTGTGCTTGTGCTTGCCGCCGTGGTCGCCGACGATGACGTGCGTGTCGTGATTGTGACCGTGTCCGTGTCCGTCGACCACGACGACGGCTGCGCGATTCTGTCCGGGTGGCCCGAACGGGGTGCCCTTGTAGTGTCCGCGACCTTTGCCGGGATGCCAGCCGCGAGCCACCCAGAAGACGCCGGGGCGATCGACCACGACCACGACACCCGGGCGGTAGCCGACCACGACCACGTGAGTGTCGTCATGGTCGTCCACCACGATCAGCGTCGTCTTGCGCGGTAGCTTGGCGACGTCCACCGAGGCCACGTAGTAGCCGTCCGCGTGCAGCACGAGCTCGACTCGTCGCGGCGGGTCGGCGTCGAGCGCGAGCTCGAGCTTCTTCGGCTTCTTGCCGCCGTCGACCAGATAGACGCGCATCTCTCCGCTGTCAGCGTCGCCGACGAGCTCGTAGCGTTGCCCGTCGATGACGTGCACGTCGCCGCCGTGACCTCCCTTGGTGGCGGAAGGATCGGAGTTGTGTCGCGCGGCCTCGGTCAGGCCTTCGGTGCCTTCTTTCGGCACGTGCAGCGCTCCGGTCCAGGGCTTGCCGTCGAGCAGCAGCGCGTAGCGGACCTCCGTCACCCGATCGTCGAGCTTGGGCCCCTCGGCTCGGAGCACTCCCGCCTTTTCGTCGAGCGAGAGCGGCACCGTCTGCGTCTTCTTGCCGTCATCGGTCACGAAGGTGAGCTGGCCCGTGACGTTGCCCTTCTGAATGACGCCGCGATCGTTCTTCACCACGAGCTCGGCGAGTCCGCCCGGAGTGACGTTCCAGTGCAGCGTGCCCACGGCGCTCTTCTCCGCGAAGGTCGAGGCCGAGCTGAGAAGTTCCTCGGCCTTGGCCCGACTGCAGCCGGCTGCGACCAACAGAGAAAGCGCGAGACCAAGGTGAGCGATGCGGATTCCCATGGTTCGAGGTGAGTGGCGAGAGCGACGAGCGATTAGCTCGTATCCTCGCAACCATCGAATATCATTGGCATTAGAGCGCTCCGATCGCCCCCTCACCGCGGACGACTCCTGGCGCTGAACGCCGGTGAGTATCCTACCTGTGCAGTGCGCGCCGATCGAAGCCTGGCCCACACCGTGACCCTCGCGCTCGTCGCCTGCTCGGGCGCCGGCCCTCCTCGGGCTCACGACTCGAAGCCACGCGCCCTCACGAGCGCGGCCCGAGCCCCGCTCGTTTCGGTGCTCGCGAGCGCGACGGAGGTCGAAGCGCCCCCGCTCGCCGCGCCTCGCGCTGAAAGTTCGACGACTGAGGTCGACGCGGACGACTCCTGCGCGGCGTTCGATGACGTCCACGTCGTGACGGAGGCGGGCGGACCCAAGCGGCACTATTCGTTGCACGGCTACGCGGCTCGCGTACTTCGACTCGAGCGTCCCGGGAGTGTCCCGAGCGCCCACTGCATCCTCGTTGCTTGGCCTCCCGGTAACGAGAACAGCGAAGGTCAGCGCGTGAGCGTGGCGTCACGACTCCGCGACAGTTGGCTCCGCCTGGTCGAGAACTCGTTGTCCCGCATCCCGTGGCACCACGTGAGGCTCGTCCGGCGGCTCGTGATCGACAACCGGCCCACGGAGCACGGGATCGCGCCCTTCGATCGGCAGGCCGCGGACGACGCTCGTGACGGCCGCACGATCTGGCTTCACGAGCACCTCTTCAGCGAGCCGAACCACTGGGCCCGCGGCAACCACGGCACCTACTGGAGCTACCACGTCAGCAAGGACGGCGTCACCGCACACGAGGCACCGGCGAATCACGAGCTCTTCAGCCCCGTGCTCTTGCACGAGATCGGGCACCTCGTGATGTATCACCTGGTCAACGCTTCCTCGCGCGGTGTGGAGGCCACGGCGGCGCCAAGCTGCGCTCACACGTGCGGAGAGACCGAGACCTGTTCGGCGCTGCCGCCGAAGGAGCGCGAGCGGAACTGCATCAGCCCGTACTGCATGCCGTTCCGGTTTCCGGCGAGCACCGAGAACTGGGCCGAGCAGTACCGCTTCTACTTCCAGAGCTCGCTCACTCGAGAGCTTCTCTCGAAGGCCGACGCGAAGTGCCTCGAGCTCCTGCAGGAGCACGACCGCGAGAGCCCCCCTTGGCTCGCGGGCAAGCCCGACATCGCCGACTTCCGCCCCAGCCGCTGGCAGAGCTGCGGCAACAAGCCGTGCAAGGGCTGGTAACGGTGGACGGGTAGCGCCAGACCGAAGCCGTGGTACCGCTTCTCACCGACGTGCAAAGCTCCCATCCCTTTCGCTTCGACAACAGCTACGCGCGGCTGCCCGAGCGCTTCTACGCCCGCGTTACGCCGACTCGAGTCGTCGAGCCCAGCGTCGTCACGCTGAACCGAGCGCTCGCTGACGAGCTCGGGGTCGACCTCGAAGTCTTGCAGTCGCTCGACGCGGCGCAGGTGCTCTCGGGCAACGTGATACCTCCCGGAGCCGAGCCGATCTCCCAAGCTTACGCCGGGCATCAATTCGGCGGGTTCGTACCGCAGCTCGGCGACGGGCGCGCCGTCCTGCTCGGCGAGGTCGTGGGCAAGGACGGTCAACGACGAGACGTCCAGCTGAAAGGCGCCGGGCGCACTCCGTTCTCCCGCGGCGGGGACGGACGCGCGGCGCTCGGTCCCGTCCTCCGCGAATACATCGTGAGCGAGGCCATGGCAGCGCTCGGTATCCCGACCACGCGGGCGCTCGCGGCCGTCACGACCGGCGAGCCCGTGTATCGCGAAGAGTCACTGCCGGGCGCGGTGCTCACGCGCGTCGCGGCCAGCCATCTCCGCATCGGCACCTTCCAGTTCTTCGCGAACCGTGGAGACCGGGAGGCGCTCGCCACGCTCACGTCGTACGCGCTCGAACGACACTACCCCGACGCGCTCGGCAGCGAAAACGACGCGCTCGCCCTGCTCGATCGTGTCATCGAGGCGCAGTCGAAGCTCGTCGCCGCGTGGCTCTCCGTCGGCTTCGTCCACGGCGTGATGAACACCGACAACACCAGCATCTCCGGTGAAACGATCGACTACGGCCCCTGCGCGTTCCTGGACGAGTACGACCCGGAGAAGACGTTCAGCTCCATCGATCGCGGCGGCCGCTACGCCTTCGCCAACCAACCACGCATCGCGCTCTGGAACCTCTCTCGCCTTGCCGAGGCGCTGCTGCCGCTCATCGCGAGCGACCTCGACGAGGCGGTTCGCCTGGCGACCGAGCGTCTGGATCGCTTCGAAGCTCGCTTCGAGCGAGCCTTTCTCGCCGTGATGCGCCCGAAGCTCGGCCTCGCACGGGAGGAGGAGCACGATCTTTCGCTCATCGAGGGTTTGCTCGGTTGTCTCGCCGCGCAGAAGGTCGACTACACCGTCTTCTTCCGCCGCCTGTGTGACGTCGCCGAGCCCACGTCGACCTCGGACACCGCGCTGACCTCTCTCTTCGACGGGCAGGAGGGTCCCCTCCTCGGTTGGCTCGAGGCGTGGCGGCGGCGCCTCTCCCTCGAAAGGAGGGGGGACGACGCCGAGCGCGCGAGCTCGATGCGCCGAAGAAACCCGGCCTTCATCCCGCGCAATCACCGCGTGGAAGAGGCCATCGAGGCGGCCGTGCGGCGCCGTGACTTCCGTCCGTTCGAGGCCCTGGTGCGCGTGCTCGCGACCCCGTACGACGATCAGCCCGAGTACGCTTACCTTGCCGCTCCTCCGGCGCCCGAGCAACGCGTCCTTCGCACGTTCTGTGGCACCTGATCCGTAGCAGACCCGCTCACCGAGCGCGCGCGGGGCGCATCCGGCCCGCCGAGCTCACTCACTACACGGGTATTGCTTGCAGCTTCAATTAATTGGCTGCCGCACGCGCGAACGGGTGCTAGGTGAGGCGCTCGGTGTCCAAGGACGAACTCTCTAGCGAGGTACGGCGCTTTCTGTACGAGCGCGTCTCGACGTACGAGCAGCTCGAGGTCCTGATCTGGCTCGCCGAGCACCCGGAAGGTGCCAAGTTGGACGTAATCGAGTCCATGCTGGGCGCCTCGGGCGTCGTCGCGGAAGAGGCGCTGACGGGCTTGATCGAGGCAGGGCTCGTGACCCGCTCCACGCGCGACGGTACCTACCATTATCAGCCGGCCGATCCGGAGCTAGACTCGCTGACGAAGCAGCTGATCCGCACGTACAGGGCGAGCCGCTTCGCGGTGGTCAAGGCCATGACCGACAACTCGTTGCAGCGGCTCCGCGGTTCGACCCTGCACACCTTTGCCGAGTGCTTCTTGATCGGAGGGCCCAAGAAAGATGGCTGAGCTGGTTTACGCCCTGTGCGCGATCGCTAGCGTCTTCTGCGCGGCGCTGCTCGTCGGCAACTACCGGCGCACGAAGGTCAGGCTGGCCCTCTACACGAGCATCTGCTTCGTCGGGCTCGCGCTGAACAATCTCCTCCTCTTCGTCGACTTGATCATCTGGCCGCAATGGGACTTCGTCTGGCCTCGCACGCTGGTGGCGCTGGCGGCGCTGCTGACGCTCGTGATCGGCCTGATCTGGGAGGGGACATGATCCAATTCGCGTGGGGCGTCCTCGCGGCGCTCAGCTTGGTGGCGGCCCTCTTCTTCGTCCGTTTTTGGCGGGTGACGAGGGAGCGCCTGTTCGCGGTCTTGGCTACGGCGTTCGGCGTGTTCGCGATTCATTGGTCGTGGCTCGCGCTCGGCTCCTTGTCCGAGGAGACCAGCCACTACGTCTACGCGCTCCGCTTCATTGCGTTCACCCTGATCATGCTCGGGGTGCTCGACAAGAATCGCTCGACCAAGCGCCGCGCCTGATCCGTTCGTGCGACTGAGGCAAACCGCCTCGCCGAGGACAACCAACGTCCGTCAAGGCGGAGGAACGAAGATGGCCTTCATATCTCGGGGGAGCTGCGAGATGACTTGCTCCACCTCGGCTTCGGACACGAAGTCTTCCATCGTCACCGCGACGCGCCGCACCAGGGCGGCCGCGCTCTCGGGATCGAGATCGAGCCGCATCGCCATGTCGGCCTCCAGCGATTCGCGGGTCACCGCCCGATCCGGCCCCGGGGGCAACTCCATCAAGCGCTCACGCAGGATCGAGGGTAGCTGCGCGGCGAAGTCGCGGGCCTCCTCTGGAGTCAGCCGCTGGACGAGAGCAGTGGCGACGACCTCGAACGCGGTGAGCGCTCGATAAGGGTCACCCAACCCGAGCGCTTCGCCTAGATGCACCGAGAAATCATGGAGCGTCGTCCCCGCTCGACTGAGGTGACGCACCTCGCGCTCGGCGGAGCGATCCTCCGCGGGGGTCCTCATCGGGTGGAGCACGTTCGCGGGTTTGGATCGGCTCGGCTCCGAGAGCTGAGCGCTCACGATACGCGCGAGCGTAGCGAGCTCGACCTCTCCGGAGAGCATCAAGTCATCCAGTGTGACGAGACCGATGACACGGTCGCCTTGAACGACGGGGACGCGACGTACGTGATACTGGAGCATGCACTCCGTCACGTCCTTCACGGTGGCCTCGAGCGGTAACGAAGCTACGTCCGTGGTCATCACGTCGCCGACATCGAGCTCGGTCGGGTTGAAGCCGGAGCCCGCTACGCGTATGGCCAAGTCGCGGTCCGTCACGATTCCGACCAACCGTCCCTGCTCCTGAACCAACACGGCCCCGACGTGGTTGTTCTCGAGCGCTCTCGCGGCTTCGTAAGCCGTGGCGTCTGGGTTGAGAACGACGACCCGACGATTCACGCAGAAGCGCTCGAGGGACATGACGATCGAATCGCTGCAATTGCGAGACCACTCTCGATCGGACGAAAAGGCCACTTCGAAGGCCTGACAGCCCGCCGTACGTGGCAGTGCGCCACGCCAAACGCGCGCGCCGTGGCCGACGCGCCTGCCCGAGCCGGCGGCGCAGCGTACACGGCGCGAGCTATCCAGGGCTCGTGACTCAGGCGCCTGCCCGGCCGCGCTTGGGCTTGATCGGAGCAGCCTTCTTCGTCTCTGCCGGGATGTCGTCGCTGGGAGAGTCGCTCATCAGCTCATCGAAGAGCTCTTCCATCTTCTCGCCCATGGTCTCCAGATCGTTCGCGTCGAACTGCGTGCGCACCTTGGGGAAGAGCTCACCCTCTTCTTCTTCGACGTGGTGCTCGATTTGTTCCTTCAAGACCTTGACCTTGGCATCGAAGTTCTCGTCACCGGGCTTCATTTTCAGGAGGTCGGCGAGGACCCGCTTCGCCGAGAGGTGTTCCTCGACCGCCTCTTCGAGCATTTCACGAGTGCTCTCCGCGTAGGCGGCCGGGTAAAAGATTCTTTCCTCGATGGTCCCGTGGGCCGCGAAGTTGTCGGCGAGATCTTGGAGGAGCTCGGCCTTCTCTTCCGGCTCGTCGGCTTCCTCGATCTGCTCGAAAAGGTCCTTCACTTCCTGGTGCTGCTGCTTGAGGAGTTCGATGGCATCCATGCGCTGGCACGAAGCAGGTTCCGTTCCACTCGGAGCACCACCCGAGGCGTGACTGCTCGCCACACTACCTGAGCCGCCGGCCCGTCCTGTCTGGGCTATCTTCGTCCGCATCAGCGCCCTTCGCGCGTTCTCGCCGCCTGCGCCCGCGCTCGAGCGCGTCTTCCGGCACGCCCTCTCCGAGCACGACGCTGCACCCGTGGCGCTCCGCGAGAGACAACGCCTTGACGGCGGCGATCTCGAGGTCGACGCAGCTCGACAGGTGACCGTCGGCGACCACGTTCCAGGCCTCTCCGCTTTTCAGGAGCTTGACGCAGCGCATGTCGGGTGAGGCCATCGCCAGTGAGCCCGCGCCGTGATCGCTCCCTCACGCGGAGCCGCGCAGGAGCTCAGGGTGTGGGAAGAACCGCCCGTTTCCTGGCCCTCTCGAGCTGCTCGAGGAGCCGTTGCGCCCGTTCTAGAACGCCCTTTTGCACGTCGCCCGCGATCTCGAGCGTCACTCCGTGGAGCTCCGCGAGGAGTAGAGCGCTCAAGGCGGCTTGCTCGACGTCGCGCGACGTCGACAACACCGAAGCCCCGAGCACGACCCACCCGTCCCCACCTCGTTGTAGCTTGATCATCACCGCGTGGTCCTATCGAACCTCTCCGTGAGTGGTGCTCGGCGTTGGCCGTTATGATCGGCGCGAGCGCTTTTCACGGCGTGCGAGGAGCCGCAGGATAGGAGAGTAAATGCGCGCCCTCGACGAGCGCGCGCAGCGCGAGGCGGAATTTTCCCACCCCCATCGCGCGCCTGCCTGGCCCGGCGTTCACACGCGAGAGGGCACAGCGAGCTCCAGATGCGTTCCGTCGATACCGATGCCGTGCCGGCGCCGATCTTGATTGTCGGAGCGGGGCCCGTGGGGCTCACGTTGGCGGTCGACCTCGCGCGACGGGGCGTGGCAGTGCGCATCATCGATGCGCTGCCGAAGCCGACGGACGAGTCGAGGGCGATCGTCGTGCACGCGCGCTCGCTCGATCAGCTCGCGCCGCTCGGCGTGACCGACAGGCTCATGGAAAGCGGGACCAAGAGCACGGGAGTGCAGTTCCACGCCGAAGATCGCGTCGTCGCGCACGTTCCCCTGGACACCGTCGACAGCCTTCACCCGTACTCGTGGACGACGCCGCAGACGGAGACCGAGCGCGTTCTGAGCGAGCGGCTCGGCGATCTCGGCGTCGCCGTCGAACGTGGCAAGAGGCTCACCGATCTCCGGCAAGGAGACGGACGGATGGTCGCGACGGTGGAAGACGGCTCCGAGAACCCGAAGACCATCGAGGCGCCCTGGGTGGTCGGAACCGACGGCGCGCACAGCAAGGTGCGCGGCGCCATCGGTGAGCGGCTTCACGGCGCCTTCGAGGGCGAGACCTTCGTGCTCGCCGACGTGGAGGCCGACTACGCGTACGAGAAGAGCGCCTTTCACGTCTTCTTCGCGCCGGGCCGGGCCACGGCGCTGCTCTTTCCCATGATGGGGCGTCGAGCTCGGGTCTTCGCAGAGCTGCCCGACGGAGTGGAAGCCGAGCGAGAGCCGAGCCTCGAATGGCTGCGAGGGGCGCTCGCGGCACGATCGATGAAGCTCGACATCGAGCGCGCGCACTGGCTCACGCGCTTCCAGATTCATCACGCGCAGGTGTCTCGCTACCGCGTCGGACGCGCCTTTCTCGCCGGAGACGCGGCACACGTTCATAGCCCGGCGGGCGGGCAAGGAATGAACACGGGCATCCAGGACGCCCTGAACCTCGGCTGGAAGCTCGCGCTCGCGTGGCGAGGCCGCGCGAGTGAGCTCCTGCTCGACAGTTACCACCTGGAGCGTCAACCGGTCGCGGCGCACGTCATCCAGTTTTCGACCGCGCTCACCAGCGTCGCCACCTTGAGCTCGCCGCTCTTGTGCCGCCTGAGAAACAGCGCGATGAAGGGCGCGCTGTCGCGACCGCGCGCGCAGCACGCTCTCGCGGACGAAATCGAAGAGCAGCACGTCCGTTGTCCCGAAAGTTCGCTCGTGAGCGGCGCCACCTCCAAGCTTCACGCGGGCACCTTCCTGCTCGACGAGCCAGCGCTCGGCGTCACCTCCGCGCTCGAAGCGCCGGCGACGGCGCAGGCCTCGGCCCACGTCGCGCTGTGCGTGGCCGACGAAGACGGGTCGCTACCGGGCGTCTCGCTTCCCCCTTCGGTCGAGGTCATCGAAGTGCGAGAGCCAGGCCTCCGCTCGCGCCTCGGGTTCGAGCACTCGAGCGGGGTCGTGCTGGTGCGTCCCGACGGCTACGTCGGGCTCGTCGCGCGCTCGACGCAACCCGAAGCCGTGGACGTCTATTTCGCGCGCCTCACCGAGGGGTGACCGGGACCTACCCGATCAGGTGCCGGCTCTTGCGCGGTAAAGCGCGGGGATCGAGTAGGGCGGCCAGCGATCGCGCCAGGGCCGCGCGCGCTCGAGCTGGTAGGCGAGCCCGAGAAGCAGCGCGTCCCGACCCGGCGCGGCCGCGAAGTGAGCTCCGAGCGGCAGCCCGGCTTCGGACCAGCTCAGCGGGACCGACATGGCGGGACACCCGGCGACGTTGTGAATGGGCGTGTAGCCGAGCACGCGGGAGGTGCGCTCGAGCAAGACCTCGCGCGAGCGCAAGGGCGAGAGGTAGCCGAGCGGCGGCGGCTCGATCGCGAGCGCCGGGGTGAGAACGACGTCGAACCCCTGCGTCGCTCGCTGGTACGCGAGAGTGGCCCGCTCGAACGCGAGGCGCGCGCTCGGGAGCGCGTCCACTCCGGCTTGGTTCAGCTCGTCGAGGAGCGACCAGGTGAAGGGCTCGAGCTCCTGCTCCTGAACCGGCTCGCGGCGCGTGTTGTCGATCGACTCGACGACGCCGGCCACGGCCGCGGCGGCCACCCGCAAGCAGGCTTCGGCGAGCTCCGGCATCGCGAGCTCCGGCGCGGGAACGATCTCGACGTGGTGCCCGAGCTCGAGCAACAGCGTCACCACGTCGTCGTGCGCGCGCCGCACCGGAGGCGCCGGCTCTTCACCCGCAAGGGTGCGCGTGAAAGCGGCGACGCGGAGCGGCCGAGACAGCGGGTCCCGCACGAACCCGATCGCGTCGGCGCGCGTGCGATCTTCGGTCAGCGAGAGAAAAAGAGCGCTGTCGCGCACCGAACGAGTGATGCAATGCTCGCTCGTCATGTCCGCGAACTCGGAGCCGCTGCGATTCAGGACCACGTGCCTCCCCCGGCTCGGCTTGAACCCGAAGACGCCGCACGCCGCGGCCGGCACTCGGATAGAGCCGCCCCCGTCGTTCGCGTGGGCCAACGGGACCAAACCGGCCGCCACGGCGACGGCGCTGCCTCCCGAGGAGCCCGCGGGGGACCGTGACAAATCCCAGGGGTTGAGCGTCGCGCCGAGCAGCAGGCTCTCGGTGCTGGCGAGGAGCCCGAACTCCGAAAGGGCCGCCTTGCCGAGGCAGATCAGGCCGGCGGCCTCGAGCCTCCGGCCGTATTCGGTTTGCTGTCTCGTCACTCGCCCCGAAAAGAGCCGTGAGCCGAGCGTCCAGCGCTGGCCCGGCCAGGGGCTCGAATCCTTCATCAGGAACGGCACGCCGGAGAGCGGCCCAGCGACCTTCGCAGCGGGACCCGCTGCCTGGTCGACGACCGCGCGTAGCAGCGGATTCAGTGCCGCCACGCGCTCCACGCCATGCTGCCAGAGCTCGGCGCTCGTCACCTCGCCGCGCACGGAAAGCTCGGCCTGCGCCATCGCATCGAGCTCGGCCAATTCCGCGAGATCCGTCACGGTGGCGAAATGTGGCACATCCGCGGACCGCTTCGCCAGGCCGAGGTCCAACGCGAACGGCGCTGCGTTCGCGCCCGGGTCTGGCTATTCTGGGCAGCCATGACGTTTCCCGGCACCCCATGAGCACGTACGAACTCCTCCAGTGGCTGGGACTCGGAGCGGGCGCGCTGGTCGTTTCCGCGATCGTGATCGGCGCGGTCAAGCTCTCACGCGCCACCGACGCGATCTGGCCCAACGCCGCGACCAAGTACGGTCTGGTTTTCGAACAGCAGAAGGCCGGCAACGCGCTCACCCCACAGCGTAGTGTCCTTTCGCTCACCGGTACCGCGCATCAGGTCCCCTTGCGCGTGATCTCGACTCGAGAGCTCGTCGGGCAAACGAAGAGGACCTCCACGGCTTTCTACGCGCGCTCCCTGTACCCGGCTCCGCACCGCTTCTCGCTCCGGATCAGCCGCGGCTCGGCGGGCCACACTTACCACGTCGTCACGACGGGTGATGAGGCCTTCGATCGCGCGGTCCGCCTCCAGAGCGATTCACCGGAGCTGACGCGCGCGCTCGCGAATCCGGCCGTACGCGGAGCCATCCTCTCCCTTCCCGTGAACGACGTCGGCCTCTCCTACGACAACGGAGAGCTCTGCCTCTCGTACGGACAACAGCCCCTCCGCCAAGCAGAGCTCGAAGCCCCTCTCGAGCTCGTGCTCACGCTCGCCCACTCGAGGCTCGCATGAGCGTCGATCCCCGGCTCGC
>JAEZYO010000992.1 GCA_023419055.1 Pseudomonadota bacterium
TTGATGGACGAGCCGCTCGGCACCTTGGATTCCGATCAGAAGCTCAAGCTTCGCGAGTTCATCCGCGCACGGCAACTCGAGCTCGAGGTCACCACGATCTACGTGACGCACGACCAGGAGGAGGCGATGAGCCTCGCGGACCGCATAGTCGTCATGGAGGGCGGCAAGCTTCGCCAGGCCGGCACGCCGGCGGAGATCTACGATCGCCCGCGCGACCTGTTCGTGGCAAAGTTCGTCGGCAGCCCCGGGATGAACATCGTCGAGGGTGAGCTCCAGAGTGAAGGGTCGAGTTCGCTGTTCGTGAGCCGCGGGGGCGCCCAGGTCGAAGTGCGCACCCACCTCGCCGCGGGCCCCGCGACGCTCGGCATTCGCTCCGAGCACGTTCACGTGCACCCTGCGGGTGAGCTCTCGGGCAGGGTGGTGACCGACGAGTACCTCGGCGCTTACCGCAATCTGCACGCGGAGTCGGCGCTCGGGCGCGTCGTCCTGCGCGGGGACGCGGAGCGCCCCTACCACTACGGCGAGGAAGTGCGGTTCAGGCTGGATCCCGCGCAGATCGTGCTCTTCGATCAGCGGGGGCAGGCGGCGGCATGAGCGCGCGTCAGGTGTTCTTGGAAGCGCGCGGCGTCTGCAAGCGCCTGGGCGCGAAGCAGGCGCTCGAGAACGTCGACTTCGACCTTTACGAGGACGAGCTGCTCGTGGTGCTCGGCGCGACGGGCGCGGGAAAGACGACGCTCTTGCGCGCCGTCGCGGGGCTCGCGCCGCCGGACGCGGGTCACGTGCGCATCGAGGGCCGTGACGTGACGTTCGCCGAGCCACGCGCGCGGGACGTCGCGCTCGTGTTCCAGAACTTCTCGCTGTACCCGCGCTTCAGCGTCCGCAAAAACCTCGAGTTTCCGCTGCGAGCGCCGGGCCGGAGCGTGCCGGAAGCCGAGATAAAGCAGCGCGTCGAGTGGGCCGCCGACCTGCTCAAGATCACCCGCTACCTCGATCGCGACGCGGCGCGGCTCTCGGGGGGTGAGATGCAACGCGTGGCCATCGGTCGCGCCATCGTGCGCCGCCCG
This sequence comes from Pseudomonadota bacterium, assembly GCA_023419055.1. The sequence goes on from JAEZYO010000992.1 coordinate 1,065, forward strand.
CGGCTGTTCTTGATGGACGAGCCGCTCACGAACCTCGACGCGAAGCTCCGCGAGTCGTTGCGCGTCGAGCTGCTCGAGCTCCGGCGCAAGCTCAAGACTCCGATGCTCTACGTGACGCACGACCAGGCCGAGGCGCTGTCGATGGCCGACCGCATCGTCGTGCTCTCGGAGGGCCGCGTGCTCCAGACCGGTACGCCACACGAGATCTACCGGAAGCCAGCCTCCCCGGCCGTCGCGGAGCAGCTCGGTCAGCCGACGATCAATTTGATTCAGGCATACCTTTCCGGCGGCCACTGGGTCACGAGCGACGGCACGCCCATCGCGCCAGCGCCCCCCTCCGCTCCCGAGCAGGTGTTGCTCGGGATCCGTCCCGAAGACATCTCGATCGAAGGCGGCGTTCAGGGGGCCGTGGTTCGAATGGTCGAGTACATGGGGCCCACCACCACGCTGCTCGTTCGCTGGGGCGGCTGTGACTTGCACATCGTGACCCGCGGGCAGAGCGCGCTCCGGCCGCACGACACGCTCTGGCCGCGCTTCGACCCCGCCCGGATCGTTTCATTTCCGGCGCTCACTCAGGAGACAAGCCATGTCCATTCGGAGTTTCGAACCCAAGTTCATGACGCTCGGCGTGCTGACGGCGGCTCTACAAGAGCTGACGCCGCGCGCCGTGCGTGATCCCGATCCCGACCGTGCGATCGAAGACTGGCTCTTCTTCGCGCGCGAGCTCGGCGCCGACGTGATTCAGCTCTCGGCCGCGCTGCACCCGACGGAGAGCGACGTCCCCGCGGAGGCCATGTTGGACCCGGTCGCGAACACGCTCGATCTGCGGGCACCTTTCGACGCCAAGCGTCGTGCGCGCGTGGAAGTGGCCATCAAGGAGTCGAAGGTCGGCATCGGCGACATCGCGTATTTCGACAACCTGCTCCACCACGACCGCGCGATTCGAGAGAAGAAGCTCGCCTTCATGCGCAGGGTCTTCGACGCGGCCGCGCTGCTCGGCCTACCCGCCGTGTGCGGGTTCGTCGGGCGCGACCAGACGAAGAGCATGGATCAGAACCTCGAGGCGTTCGAAGCCGTCTTCGTCCCGCTCCTCCAGGAAGCCAAGCAGAGGGGCATCCGCTACCGAGTCGAGCAGTGCCCGATGCCGGGCTGGACCACGGGCGACAACTTCCACAACAACATCGGCTACTCGCCGGGTGCCTGGATCGCTTTGCACCGCATCTGCGAAAAGCACGGCGTGGGCGATCAATTCCGCGTCCACTACGATCCTTCACACTCCGTCCTCATGGGGCAGGACACGCGCTCCATCTTTCAGTTCTTGAAGGACAGCGGCTACGCCTTCTTGATTGACGGCTTCCACGTCAAGGGCCAGGTCGTCGACGCGAAGGGTGTCTCGGAGTGGGGCTACGGCGGGCAGACCATGAACCGCGGCGATTGGGTGGGCGGCAAGCCTTCGGACCTTCCGGCGGATCAGCTCAACGCCTGGAAGAAGCAGACGGTGCTCTGCGAGCACGAGCTACCCGGCACGGCCCGCCACGATCCGCTGGCCTACCTGCAGAACCGCAGCGTGGATTGGCTCGATCATCAGCTGTCGGCGCGCGAGCTCTTGCCGCTCGACCCGAAGACCACGCCGCTCATCGTCGAGCACGAATACGGCCCGGCTCGCACTCAAGACCGAGAGAAGCTCAAGCCCATCTTGGCCGGCTCGCTCGCCTTCATCCGCAAGATCGACGAAGCGGCCGCCTGCATGCACGCCCTGCATCACGAGGTCTTGCCGGGTCAAGGCATCCCCGTCCAGGGCCGTGGCCGCGAGGCCTATCGCTCGTAAGGAGCTCGAGTCGATTCGAGTTTGCGGCGCAAGTTGCAGCAAGTTCGAAACATGAACACGAGCACGCGCCAGAACCCACCCTGCAACTGAAGCGCAGACGATGCGAGAGAGACCCGGATCCATGAACAACAGAATCGCGCGAGAATCGTCGATCGGTCGACTGAGCTTGGCGGCCCTGATCGCGCTCGGCGCGACCTCGTGCTCGGACCAATCGGCGAGCGAGATCAAGGGCTACGTCTTCGGAGACGTGAGCAACGGCGGAAAGCCCTCGAGCGGGGGCGGCACGAGCTCCGCGGGAGGTACGGGCTCGATGACGACCGGCGGCACCGGGGCCATGACCGGCGGAGGCACCGGCGGCACGGAGAGCTCGTCCGGCGGCAGCGGCGGGTCTGGTGATACGGGTGGCACCGGTGGCACCGGTGGCACCAGTACGGGTGGTACCGGTGACACGGGCGGTACCGGTGGCACGGGCCCGGTCCCCACCGGTCACTTCAAGATGCTCGTGTATCGCGAGACACGCGGCTACCACCACCCGTCAATCAACGCCGGCATTCAGATGCTGACGGAGCTCGCGGAGCCGAACGACTTCGAGTTCGAGGTGAGCGACGGCGATGAAAACGAGATCACGGACGACGTTCAGATCACGGCCGAAGACCTTGCGCCTTTCGACATCGTGTTCTTCTTGAGCCCGACCGGCGATGTCTTCGGTGACCCGTCTTCTCCCGAGCGAGAGGTCTTCAAGACCTTCCTTCTAGGAAAGAAGGCGTTCGCGGGAGTGCACGCGGCGACGGACACCGAGTACGAGTTCCCCTGGTACGAAGATCTGGTCGGTGAAATCTACGACGGGCACTCGACGGAGTCCCCGGTTCCGTCCGGCACGATCAACATCGAAGAATCGCAGCAGAACCACCCGGCCATGGCCGGGATTTCGAGTCCGTGGACGCGGAACGAGGAGTGGTACAAGTTCCAGAACCGCATCGACTCGGGTCTGCCGGGTCTCACCATCCTCATGCGCTACGGCGGCGGCGCTTCCACGACGGGCCCCACCAACGGTCAGCCGCTCGCCTGGACCCGTTGCTTGGACGGAATTCGCTCGTTCTACACGGCGCTCGGGCACGAGTCGTCGGCGTTCAGCGAGCCGCTGGTTCGAAAGCACATCTTGGGCGGCATCTTGTGGGCTGTACGCCGGCTGGACGCGCCCAACGAAGCTTGCCCCTAACTCTTGTCTCTCGCGCCCCACTCAGACGGCGGGCGCCAAGGACAGGCGTCTCTTCAGCGCAGTGCCCGTAGGGCGCTCGCTGCGTTTTTAGGCACCCATGAAGACATCCAGATCGCGTTTGGTCGAGCGCCTCGCTGCTTGCGCGGCGTTGGCAGGCAGCACCCTCCTCCCCTCCACGGCAGCCGCCGACGTTCCCGTCGCCGAAGTGAACGGCTGGACCATCAGCACGAACGGCCGAGTAAATGGGTTCGTGTCCCACGTTTGGGGCCAGAATCGGCCCGCGGGGCTCGACAGCCTCAACTGGGTCGGGTTCAACGAGAACACCGACACGGCGGAGGCGGGACCGGACAACGAGCTCGATCGAACTCGCATTCGCTCGGGTTACGTGCCGACCAATTTCGCGCTCATGGTGAGCAAGCAGCTGTGGCCTGACCTGAGAGCGCTCGCGCGCGTGGAACTCGGGCTACAGATCACGACTCAGTCGCCCTCCGCGATCGGCGATCACACGTGGCTCGAGCCGAGAGACGCCTACCTGGACCTCGGCGGGAGCTGGGGCGGGCTGCGCGTCGGACGCGCCTTCGGGTTGTTCGGTCGAGGCAACTTGTTCATGAACTACGAGCTCGGCCACGCCTACGGCGTGGGCTTCCCCTGCTCGTACGCGACCATCTTCGGCGGCGCCTGCGGTCACGTCGGCTTCGGCACGATCTACCCCGATCACCGCGCCCAGATCAGCTACTCCACTCCGAAGGTCGGAGACGTCTTCCAGCTCACGGCGGGCATCTTCGACCCTCGCACGATCCCCACGAAATCGTTTCTTCAAACGCCCTACCCTCGCGTCGAAGGGGAAGCGAACCTCGACTACCACCCGCAAGAGGGGTGGGGGTTCAAGGCCTGGGCCAACGGCATGTGGCAAGAGGTCGGCACGACCGCCAATGTCACGGATCCGAACACCATGGTGACGGAGAAGCAGGACTTCTCGCTCACCGCCTACGGCGTCGGTGCCGGCATTCAGGGCGACTTCGGACCGATTCAGCTCGGCGCCACCGGACATTTGGGTGAGGGCATGGATGGTTTCCAGCTCTTCCCCTTCAACCCCATCTACGTCAGCCTCGCGCCGGAGCACCCGTACGAGGCCAAGTTCCGGCCAACGAAGGCCTATCTCATCCACCTGGCGGCGCACTTCACCAAAGAGGGTTGGGTCTCCCTCGGCTACGGTCAGTCGCTCTTCGATCGAGTCGAGGGCGATCCGCCCATCGAGACGCTGGATCAAGCTCCGCTGCTCCGACGTCAGACGGGCATTTCTGCCGGCGTCTACTACCGCCTCGCGGGCAGCGTCGTGTTCGGCGTGGACTACTTCAGGGCCAGCTACGGCTTCGACGATCGCTACATCACGCCTCCGCCGGGTTCTCCGGAAGGAGCGTCGGCGGCGATCGTGAGCTCGCATCAGACGGTGCACGCGCTCAACGCGGGTACGACGCTCGAGTGGTGACGGCGCACCTTCTCGGGTGACGTCACGGAGCGCCTCACCCGACGGCGAACCTCGAGACCGCTCACGTGCCGCAAACGAACGCGTCCCGGTACGGCGCCGGGACTCGGCTGAGCGCGGACACCACCTCGTAGTGCACCTGCGCACGGGCGAATCACATTTCAATCTGAGCTGGCCCGCGTTGCGGGGCTCGCGCAGCCGATCACCCACTGACTAGTAGCGTGAGTGACCGATGTCGGATCAACGAGCTTCGTGCAGCGCTCGTTTCACTTCGCCAGCGTGTCCGGCGCAGGGCGCAGCCTTGTAAAAAGTAGGCGTCGGGAGCGCAGCGTTTCCAAGCCGAGCCAATCAGCTCGTGAGTCCTCGAAAACATGATCGACGATGACGGCGTGACGATACCTAACGATCGACATGCGAACTTCGCTCACGTCTTGTCTCGCGGTCCTGACCGGCTCGGTGTTGCTCGTTGGCGCGTGCTCCAACGACAGCGCTTCGCCCCTTACCGGCGCGACCGCTGGCGCGTCTGGAACGGCTGGGGCGGGCGGCTCCGGCACGGCCGGCCTCTCCGGAAGCGGCGGAGCCACGAGCGCGGGCACGGGTGGAGGGGGCACGCAGAGCGGCCCGGGGGGTGAATCGGACGCGGGCCCTCCACCGCTCGTGTGCCCCCCTCCACCGCCCGCGTCGGACGCCTATACCGCGGATGCGACCGGCATCACCTTCAAGCCGAGCAGCGGTCTAGTCAGGCTCGAGGTGTGCCAGGACGACGTCTTCCGAGTCAGGTACACGATCGCTGACTCACTTCCCGAGAAGACTTCCCTCTCGGTCAACAAGGACTGGCCGGCGACGGCCTTTTGCATCGAAGAAGACTCGGGAATCGTGACTGTGACGACCTTGCGCTCGAAGGCCAAGGTCGAACTCACGAGCGGCCTCGTGACGTTCACCGATCTCGATGACGCGGTGATCCTGTCGGAAGCCGAGAAGTCGCTGACGCCCGCGACCGTCGAAGGTGTGAGCACGCACCGCGTCGAGACCGTTTTCGACTCCCCCGTCGATGAAGCGTTGTTCGGGCTCGGGCAGCACCAGGACGGCGTCATGAATCGCAAGGGGACGGACCGGCGCATCCTGAACGTCAACACCGAGATCAACGTTCCGGTCCTGGTTTCCAACCGCGGCTACGGCGTTTTCTGGGACAACTATTCCACTTCGGACTTCTACGGTGGGGAGTCGAACGAAACGCAGTACCGGTACGTGTCGGAAGCGGGCGATCTGGTCGACTACTACTTCTTCCACGGCCCGAGCATCGACCAGGTCGTGGCGCTGTACCGAACGGCCACCGGCAGCGCCCCGTTGTTTCCGAAGTGGGCCTACGGCTTGTTTCAGTCGAAGGACAAGTACGGCAGCCAGACCGAGCTTTTGAACGTGAAGAACGGCTACCGCGACAACGACATCCCGCTCGACGTCATCGTTCAAGATTGGGACTACTGGAACCCGTACGCGTGGGGCTCGCACTTCATGGATGAAGGTCGATACCCCGATCCCGCCGGGCTCATCGACGACATGCACGCCGACAACGTCCACACGATGATCTCGATCTGGCCCGTGTACGAAGACCCGGGGACCGAGATCAAGGCGGGTGAGCTCGACAATTTCGACTCCCTGGACGAGATGGGTGCGCTCTACCCCACGAGCGGAACTCACCACTTCTACGACACCTTCGACGAGGCCGCGCGTGAGCTCGTGTTCCAGCAGATCAACGACCGCCTGCTCGGGGCGTACGGCTGGGACGCCATCTGGGCAGACAACACCGAGCCACAAGGCTATCCCGACCCCGTCAATGTCCGGACCGCGGACACCGCCGTCGGGAAAGGGGCGGTCTTCTTGAACGCCTACCCGCTCCAGCACTCCAAAGGAGTGTACGAGCACTGGCGCAGCAGCGGCCCCAACCAGAAGCGGGTCTACAACCTGACGCGAAGCGCTTTCGCCGGCCAGCAGCGCTATGCAACGACTTGCTGGTCGGGGGACATCGACTCCAACTTTCCCACGCTCGAAAGGCAGCTGCCCGCAGGGCTCAACTTTGCCATCGCGGGGATCCCCTATTGGACGACCGACATCGGTGGCTACTGGGGCCACCCGGGTCGGATCGATTGGACCACGAGCGAAAGCAACGAGCTTTTCACTCGCTGGTTCCAGTACGGGACCTTCTCTCCCATCTTCCGGGTCCACGGAGGCGGCTCGAGAGAACTGTACGGGAACCAGTGGACCGCGACTACTCGAGCGAACCTCTTGAAGTTCGACAACCTGCGCTATCGCTTGATGCCGTACATCTATTCACTGGCGTGGAGAGTGACCGACCAGGGGTACACCATCATGCGTCATCTCGTGTTCGACTACCCGCAAGACGAGAACGTCTTCGATATCGACGATCAGTTCTTGTTCGGGCCGGCCATTCTGGTGAACCCGGTCACGGCGGCTGGGGTGACCAGTCGGCAAGTCTATCTCCCGACGGGGGGATGGTACGACTTCTGGACGGGGTCGCCGGTCAGCGGCGGGACGACGATCACGGCGGCCGCCCCGCTCAGCCAAATACCACTCTACGTCAAAGCCGGTTCGATCGTGCCCATGGGGCCGTTCATCCAGTACGCGACTGAGAGTATCGACCCGCTCGAGATCCGTGTCTATCGAGGCGCAAGCGGCTCGTTTGCGCTCTACGAGGACGAGGGTGATACCTACGACTACGAGAACGGTGAGTACTCACTCATCCCGTTCACCTGGAACGAGGCGACGCAAGAGCTCACCATTGGTGCCAGGACCGGAACCTACGACGGGATGCCCATGAACCGAACGTTCAACATCGTCTGGGTAGACACCGATCACGGCGGAGGCGTCGAGCTCGCGACTCCCGACGAAACGCTGACTTACGACGGCTCTGCCCAGGTCGTCAGCGCGAACTGAGTCGACGCCGACAGCTCAACCCGTAACCGCTCCACGGCGCGCGTTGGCGGCTGAAGCCTGGGGCTCCGTTCCACCAGCCGAGGGCATCGACCATCGCGGCTTCGTAGCGCTCGCCCAAGATACAGTCGGTTCAGCGGACCCAAAGCTCCAATTGGTAGTCCGTGATGCCGCCCTTTGGCTCGTTGTCGCCGCGAACCGAGGCCCAGCCGCCTCCGAATGCGTAGCATGCCGTGGGGTTCAGATTACCGCCGTAGAAGGCGCCTCGACCGATCCACTGGCCACTGCTGCAACCACACTCGACGTTGGTGTCATTCGCCGGCTTGACGGCCCAACTGGTATCGCCCGGGCGAACGTCGAGGCTCTGGCTCGCGCGGCAGAACACCGCGCCAGAAGCTTCGGTGACCCAACCGCGGAGCTCGTCGTCCGAGGTCCAGAAGTTCGTCACCGGGATCGCGGTGTCGATATCGTTCACGAACAGCTCTTTGGAGGGCTGAAAGCCGATGAACCCATCACCGGCACCTTGCCAGCGGAGGCGTACGTCGGTGTACTGCCCTACGAAACGTGCAGCGATGAGCCCGTCGCCGGTGCCTTCGGCGATTTCGCTCGGTAGCCCCTCTTCGTCTGCCAGGAAACGGAACGTGCCCTGGCCGCCCGCCGCCTCGCGCCCCACTAGCGTCCAGCCGGCGTCATCGGGGGTCATGTCGCAGAGGACGCTGATGGGAGTGCGACCAGCAGCAGGGCCGTCCGGATCGACCACATGAACGCCCGACTGCGCGCTCGGTCTCGCCTTCAGGATCTCCAGGCAGGTTGGGTAGGTTTCTCCGCTGCAGGTGTCGCCGGTGAAGCCAGCAGGGCACTCACAGGCGTAGGTGGCGTCACCGTCGAAGCACGTGCCCCCGTTCTTGCAGGGATTGGGCGAGCAGTCGTCGAGGTTGACTTCGCAATGTCGGCCGCTGAACCCGGGCGCGCAGTCGCAGGTGTAATCTTCGACGCCGTCGAAGCAGACGCCATCGTTGTCGCAAGGATTGGGCGAGCAGTCGTCGAGGTTGACTTCACAATGCCGGCCGCTGAACCCGGGCGCGCAGTCGCAAGTGTACCCGTCTCCGCCGTCCCGGCAAATCGCGCCGTTGAGGCAAGAGGCCGACTCGCAACCGTCGACGTTGATCTCGCAGTCCTTTCCTCCAAATCCCGTCGAGCACAAGCAAGCGTATCCGCCGCCCTCGAGCGGTACGCACGCGCCCTCGTTCTGGCACGGGTTGGCCT
>JAEZYO010000537.1 GCA_023419055.1 Pseudomonadota bacterium
GGCTCGAGCCGGTCACGATCGAAGAGGGCGAGGACAAGGTCACCATCGAGGTGAGCGCGGATGACAGCGCGCCCCACTCGCTACCGACCACGGTCGAGATCATCGGTACGGCCGGTGAGCTCAGCGCCAAGAAGGAGCTCACCGTCACCGTGTACGGCCCGCCCGGGTCGCTCGATACGAGCTTCGAGGGCGGCATCGTGACGGTTCCGATGAGCGGCTCCGACGACTACGCTTACGCGATGGCCGTGCAAGAGGACGGCAAGATCGTGGTCGCCGGGCGCAACTACGAGAACCTCGGCGACTTCGCGGTGCTGCGACTCGAGCGCGACGGCAAGCTCGACACCACGTTCGGCGACGGCGGCAAGGTGAGCGTCGAAATCGGCGAAGGCGCCGATGTCGGGCGCGCCGTGGCGATTCAGAATGACGGCAAGATCGTGGTGGCGGGGTCGACCGACGGTGACGGGACCAGCGTCGACTTCGGCGTGATCCGCCTGCTCCCGAGCGGCGACCTCGACGAAGACTTCGGCGACGGCGGTAAGGTGACGACGTCGTTCTCCGACGACGCGGACACTCCCTACGCGATGCTGATCCAAGAAGACGGCAAGATCATCGTCGCCGGCGACGCGCAGGGAGGAACTTCCGAGACGGGCCTCGACTTCGCGCTCGCGCGCTACAACGAGGACGGCTCTCTGGATGAAGACTTCGGCGAGGAGGGCAAGGTGATGACCCCCATCGCCGAAGCGTCCGGACGCGATAGTGCCTACGCGATCGCCTTCCAGGAGGTCGACGGCGAGCAGCGCCTCGTCGCGGTAGGCGGCGAGGGCGACTTCAGCGTCGCTCGTTATCTGGAAGACGGGTCACTCGACGCGAGCTTCGGCGAAGGCGGCAAGTTGTCCGGGCTCCACGGGTCGACGATCGGGGCCGCGCAGGCGGTCGCGATCGACGCCGAAAACCGCGTCGTCATCGCTGGCCACGCCATGAACGACTTCGCCCTGGTCCGCCTCACCACGGACGGAGAGCCCGACGCGAGCTTCGGCGAGGAGGGTCGGGTCGTGACCCAGCTCAGCGAGGGGAACTGGGATCGGGCTCAGGGCCTCGCGATCGAAGCCGACGGCAAGCTCATCGCCGGTGGCTGGGTCTACGAGGGCGGCGGCTCGGCCGGAAACTTCGCGCTCGTTCGCTACGACGACGAGGGGGCGCTCGATCCCGAGTTCGGTGACGAAGGCGTCGTGATCACCGAGGTAGTCGGTCCGATGAAGCGCGACGAGGCAACAGCGGTCCTCCTGCAAAGCGACGAGCGCGTCCCCACGGTGCGCGTGCTGCTGGCCGGTTGGGCGAACGTGAGCGACAGCGACTTCGCCATCACGCGCTTCTGGCGCTGAGGTTGCGCTCGCTGCTCGCTCTTTGGCCTATTGAGTCAAGAACCAGCGCACGTTGCGCCGCAGCTCGAAGTGGAAATGGTTGCGATGACGGTAGTCGTAGTGCGGCGTGAGCAGGAGGTTGAAGACCCGCTGCTCATCGAGCGCGCACACCAGCGAGCGGAGCTCGGCGCCCTTTTCTGACTTGGACTTCGGCCCTTTCGCGCGCGGGCCGCACGTGGCCGAACCGATGCCGTTGCCCGAGAAGTCGCGGAGCACGTTGAGGACCGTTCCGTCCTTCTTGACGAACTCCACGATGTCGATGGCGACGCCGCCGACGTGCCCCTGAACGGGCCCGCGCGCCCAGCCCGTCCGGTACACGCTGTTGTAGTGGATTTCGGCGATGTCGCGGGCCGCCGCCGTCTGCGCGAGATCATCGAGGGCGAGGAGCAGGCGGCAATCGAGCACGTCGATGCTGCTCTTTTCGGTGTCGCGAAACTCGAACGCGATACCGCGTAGCTTGCCCTCGAGCTTGACCGGGGCCTCGATGCGACCTCGCTTCCCGGCCTCCGAGAAGGGGACGCCCCGCGCCTCGAGGTCGGCACGGCAGGCGTTGCCGTCGAGGCTCGAGTAGCGAAAGGCGCGCGTCTGCTCCGCCCCAGGCGGGAAGACAGAGAACGGATTGGGCCGCCGCGCGCTGCTCGGCTCCGCGGAGAGGAGCGGCAGGGCAAGGGCTGCGACCGAGAGGAGGAGTCGGAGTGGCTTCACGGCCGGGCGACTATGACAGCGGCCGGTCGCGCGCTCTAGGCGACTTTGGGCTGTTTCAAAGGGAAACATGGGCCCTGCTTGTTGAGAAAACGGCAAATTGTAGTGCGAGAGCAGTTGACCCTGGGCCAGACGCGGCTCAAATCAGCGAACCGTGCCAAGCCCGAGCCTGTTCGCGCTCCTCGACGACATCGCTAGCGTGCTCGACGACGTGGCGGTGCTGACCAAGGTCGCCACCAAGAAAACGGCAGGTGTGCTCGGCGATGACCTCGCCCTGAATGCGCAGCAGGTCGCCGGCGTCCGCGCCGAGCGTGAGTTGCCCGTCGTCTGGGCGGTGGCGAAAGGCTCGCTCGTCAACAAGGCGATCCTGGTGCCGGCAGCGCTCGCCATCAGCGCGCTCATCCCCTGGGCCATCACGCCGCTGCTCGTGGTCGGCGGCGCGTTCTTGTGCTTCGAAGGCGTGGAGAAGCTCGCGCACAAGCTGCTTCACAAGAAGCACGAAGACGAGCAGGAGCACGCGGCGCTGATTCAGGCCGTCGGAAATCCGCAGATCGATCTGGTCGAGTTCGAGCGCCAGAAGATCAAGGGCGCGATTCGCACCGACTTCGTCCTCTCGGCAGAGATCGTCGTGATCGCGCTCGGAACCGTGGCGACCGCGCCGCTCCCGACGCGCGTCGCCGTGCTCGTGAGCCTCGCGTTCGTGATGACGCTCGGCGTCTACGGGCTCGTCGCCGGCATCGTGAAGCTCGACGACCTCGGCCAACACTTGGCCGCGAAGAGTGAGCGCCAAGGCGCGGCGTTCCGCGGCTTTCAAGGCGCGCTGGCGAAGGGCATCCTGATTTCGGCGCCGTGGTTGATGAAGACCCTCTCGGTGGCGGGCACGGTGGCGATGTTCCTGGTGGGTGGCGGCATCGTCGCGCACGCCATCCCGGGTCTCCACGGGGTGGTGCATCACGCGGCCGATTCGCTCGGTCCGCTCGGTTTGCTCTTGCCCACGCTGGTCGATCTCTTCACGGGAGTGGCGGCGGGGATCGTCGCCCTGGTCGCGTGGAGCGGAATCAAGCGGCTCCGCCCCACGAAGTCTGCGAGCGCCTGAGCCCGGGCTCAGCGGACGCGCAGGAAGAACGCGTCACCCAAGAGGTCGAGGTGCGTCGAGACCTCGCCGGATTCGTCGAGCTCGTACACGCGCGTTCGGCCCCAGTCGTCGTACGGGACGAACAAGAACGAGCGCTCGTCGACCTCGATGGCGCTCCAGCCCGCGCCCTCGACGTCGATGCCCTCGAACGGCTCCGCGCGTCCTCGCTCGACGTCGATGCGCCAGATCTTCCAGTGCTCGGGGTTCCAGAACTCATCCAGGACCACCTCGTCGATGGGCCCGTCGAAGTCGGCGTTCTCGAAGGTCTCCGGGTGCACCACGTCCGCGAGGCCCCAGCCGTCACGGACGTACCGGAAATTCACGGCGAAGCGCCCTCCGGTCCACTCGGTAAAGTCGGTGGTGAAGTCCTGGTCGAGCTCGTAGTCGGCGGTGACGCGCGCGACGCAGGGCGCCGGCCCGAGTCCGTAAAGAGCATGAATCGGCGAGTAGTCCCAGGTGCTGAAGTAGGTGTTGCCCGCCTCGTCCTGCGAGGGGACCGCGAGCCCGGCGCACGGAGCCTCGATGACCTTCGTCTCCTCGTGCGTCACCGGATCGTAGACCGCGATCTCGGAGACGGGGGCGAACTCGAACCAGTCCTCGTCCCGATAGAAGAAGGGCTGCATCACCGCCCCGTCGTAGCGGATGCCGGAGCGGTTCCCGCCTGCAACCAGCGTCAGCCCGTCTAGCTCGGGCTCGAGCGCCGAGTCTTCCATGACGTCCGAGATCCGAAGCTCGGTCGGGTCCCAGACGATGCGCTTGTAGCCCTCGAACGGCATGTACATGGCATGCTCGTTCACCAGGTACTGATAGAAAAAGTTCGCGTTGTCCTCGAGGGGGAAGTTCGCAAAACTGAGCGTCCCCTCGTCGATCCAAGTGGCGGGCGGGGTGACGTCGAACTTCGTGATGGTCGGTGTCTCGCCGCTCGAGAGCAGCAACTTGCCGCCGATGGCCTCGAGATTGCCGACACCCGGAAGCTCGTAAGCCTCGTCGAAGTCGAGCCCGTCCAGATCCAGCGTGTCGGCCAGCGCGACGTACACCGTCCGATCCTCGTCTTGGTAGACGTTGGTCGCAGTCGCGTAGACGGGGCCCTCGCTCGCCGCCGGTCGCTCGGCGGAGTCGTCGCTGCAGCTCGGCAGCGAAAGGAGGAGTGCGAGAGAGAGGGGGGTGAGTTCCTTGCGCCGCATGATGACCTCGCGGGAGCGCTCCATTCGCGCCTTTCGCCGCGAGCAAAGACCGGGCTTGTTGAAAATGCAATTGAAATGCATTTTCATATGCGGCCGCGGCCCTTCGGGATAGGCGGGGTCTCGCTCGCCCGCGAGACCGAGTTCGGCTACTGCTTCGGGCGGAAGGTCTCGATGTCACGTGGTGTTTCGAGTCGTGCTCTGCTCCCGAGGGCGTGCCTGTTCGTGCTCGGCTGCGCGTCACTGCTGCTCGCTTGCGCCGAGACCGCGAGCGAGGTCGTGCCTTCCCCCGGCTGCGCGCCGCCGCTCACGGCTCAGGTGCACGACACGCTCTACCTCGGCCTGCGCACCCGGCGTGGGGCGCCGATCGACGAGCAGCGCTTCGACGCCTTTCTGGAGGCGGTCGTGACGCCGCTCTTCCAGGACGGGTTCACGGTGTTCGCGGCTTCGGGACAATGGAAGACGACGGAGGGCGTGGTCGAGCGCGAAGCGTCGCGGGTGCTCGTGTTGCTGCACGCATCCTCTCCGGACGCGGACCAACAGATCGAGACCCTCATCGAGCGCTACGAGCGTGAGTTCGATCAGGAGTCGGTGCTGTGGCAGCGGTCCAGCGCGTGCGTGAAATTCTGAGCCGGATCAGCTCCCGTTCCCGATGATGGCGGAAATACCTTCCGCGGCGTTGCGGTAGCGAGGAGAGAAGTCGCTCATCTGTCGCAGCTTGCGGTTCGAGATGCGGAGGGAGCGCGCGCTCATTTCCCCGAGTGAGCCCGTGATGCGCTCGAGCTTTTCAGGCAAGAACCGGGGCGGACGCTTCCCGAGCTTCTTCGCGACTGCTTCGGCGAGGTCGCGCCGGCGCATCGGCTCGTCGTCGACCGCGTCGTAGATCCCTGCGGGGACGGAGAGCGCGGCGATCACGGCGCTCGCCGCGTCGCCGTGCTCGATGAACGAGATGTAGGCGTCGGGAGAGCCGATGAACGGGAAGACGCCGTGTCGGATGCCGCCGATGATCATCCGGGTCGGAGGATCGTCGGGCCCGTAGAACACACCGAAGCGGAGCACGACGCCGACGCGGCCGGCGCGGGTCATGCGCTCGGCGTTGGCCTCCGCATCGAGCACCGAGCGGCTGTTGCCGAGCGGGTGGACCACCGAGGATTCGTCGAGCCAAGAGTCCCCGCCGTTCGCGTAGATCGGCGCGAAGGACTCCTGGACGAAGCGTTTCACGCTGTCTCCGTCGAGCGCGGCGTCGACGAGATTCTTCGACACGGTGCGCCGAACGCGATCCATCTCGCGCCACGCCCGCGGGAAGAACATGAGCCCTGGCTTGGGCACCGCCGTCGCAAGGTTGATGATCACCTCCGCGCCTTCGACGGCCTCGGCCGTCGCCGCGGCGTCGAAGAGATCCACCTCCACCGCGCGAGCCCCCTTTCTGCTCAGCGCGGCCCGCTTTTCCGGCGTTCTCGCCACGGCCACGACCTCATGCCCGAGCTCGAGCAGCCGGGGGACGACACGCTGACCGAGGACGCCCGTCGCGCCCGTCACGAAGATGCGCATGGCCTCATCGCTCTCCCTTCTCGAAGAAAGGTTGCCACCGACGCGAGAAGCGCAAGGCACCGAGGGCGTGCCTCGAGATCGGCAAAATCTGCAAAGAGGGCGGCCCCGGCCCGCGGCTATCCTGGCCGGACGAGGGACGAGATGCGACGCTTTTCCGGGCTGTTGGCGGGCTTCTTGCTGTGCGCGTGCGGGGCGCGCTCCGAGCTCGAGCGCGGCGAGCCGCACGCGGCGGGAGCCGGCGGAATCGCGGGATCGGGAAGCGGCGCCGGCGGGAGCGGCGCTATCGGCACAGGGGGTGGCGGGAGCGCCGGTACCTCGGCGATCGGCGGCAGCGCGGGGCAGATGCTCGAGCCGCCGCCCGACTGTGGCGCGACCATCAGCGACCTCGAAGACGGTACGGGGCGCATTTGCGAGGGCAATGGCCGCAAAGGCGTCTGGTACGCCTTCAACGACTCGCGCTCGACTCAGTGGCCCGCGCCGACGGCTCCGGGCACCCCCATCGCGCCTTCGCTCATTCCGGGCGGACGCGAGGAGAGCACCCGCGCGATGCACACGTTCGGCGACGGGTTTTCGGAGTGGGGCGCCGGCATCGGCTTCGACCTGGTCCTCGACGGCACCGAATACTCGACGTACGACGCGAGCGCGTACGACGGTATCGCCTTCTGGGCGAAATCGGAGGCGGGCCCGGCGTCCATCTCGGTGCGGATCAGCACCAGCGCGACGACCCTGGTGAAGTATGGGGGCACCTGCCTCAACGAGCCCTGCCATCCGCTCGCGACCGAGCTCGGGTTGAGCTCAGAGTGGAATCACTACTTCATTCCGTTTGCGCGGCTCGATACGGGAGGCCCCGTCGATCGCTCGCAGCTCACCAACGTGCAGTTCATGACGCCCGAAGGAAGCGCGTTCGATTACTGGGTGGATGACGTTCGCTTCTTCGTGGGGGCGCCAGTTTGTGCCGCGCCGGCGCCCGCGGAGTGCGAGGGCGCGCTCGCATTCGGCGACGCTGACGTCGCCACCTCGTTGCGGATCAGGCTCGGCAAGACCTCGGGCGAGCCGCTCTACTATTCGGATACGTGCGGCCTGTACTCGCTTCGGGTGTTCGGAGGCGTGGTCGAGAGCCTGGCGGGGCTCGAGTGCCTTCGGGAGCTGCACGCGCTCGAGATCCCTCAGCTCGGGACCGCCGAGCTTTCGTCGCTGGGAGCGCTCGATTCTTTGAGTCGGCTGAAGCTCGGGAGCAACGTGCCGCTGGAGCTCTCGGTCCTCGAGGGCCTGCCTCTGCTCACGCACCTGGACGTGACGCAAGTCAGCGAAATCTCGATTCTGAAGGTCCTTCGGCACCTGCGCTCGTTCACGGCGGCGTCATCGACCATTCAGGACCTCGCTTCGCTCGAGTGGCACACCGAGCTGGTCGAGCTTCGCTTGATAGGTAACCAGGTGACGGACCTGACGCCCCTCTCCGGGTTATCCAATCTTGCTAACCTCGATCTCTCGGGAAATCCGGTTGCCGACGTGACGCCTCTCCAGGGGCTCGAGTTTCGAGAGCTCTGGCTCGGCCAGACGAACGTTCAGGATCTCGCGCCGATCGAGCACTCGTTCCTGAGCGGCGCGACGTTCTATCCCCCTGCCGTGCTCGATTGCAGCACGCAAGGTCCCATCCTCGAGCGGATCAGAGCCGGCGGCGTCAGCGTCGTGCCGGCGCTCTGTCAGTGAGCCGAGCGAGAAGCGAGCTTTTCGCTCGTGAGGTGAGGTACTCTCGTCCCGCGATGAAGCGCAGGGGCCATGTCGCGAAAGGGGCCGCTCCGGAGGCGAGCGGCGTCTGGTACGTGACGGCGACCTGTCCGCGCTTCGGTCGCGAGCGGCACGCCGAGCTCGAGCTCCTGCTCGTCGTTCGAGGTTCCTGCGCGGTGACCGCGGGCGGCGAGCACCACGAGCTCACGCGAGGGGCGCTGCTCTGGTGCGCACCGGGGCAGTGGCATGAAGTCACCCGCATCTCGAAAGATCTGGTGATGTGGGCGGGAATGTTCGGCGGCGACCTCGTGCGCGCGCTGTCGCCGGACGAGAGACACCCTCGAGGCGGCCAGGCGAGTGAGTGCGTCCGCCTGTCTCCCGACGAGCTCGCGGCTCTTTCTCAGCGCGCGTTCGAGCTCGTGCAGCATCGCGACGAGTTTCGATTCTGCTCGGAGCTCGAAGCGTTCCTGGTCTCGGTGAGCCGCGCGGGTTCGCTCGGTGTCGCCGCGCCTTCGGCGCTCTTGCCCGCACACCCCGCCGTGGTGAAAGCTGCCGAGCTCCTCACCTACACGGCAAAGCGATGGTCCCTCAAGGCGCTGGCGAAGCACGCCGGGCTCAGCCCGTGCCAGCTCTCGCGCCTCTTCCATGCGGAGATGGGGGTCACGCTCGAGCATTTCGGCAACCACCAGCGCGTCCAACGCTTCGAGGCGCTCTACGGAGACGGCAGCCGCGGCAACCTGCTCGACGCCGCGCTCGACGCGGGCTTCGGCAGTTACTCGCAGTTCTTCCGTGTCTACCGCAAGGTCGCTGGCCGCTCGCCGGAAGCGCATCGAAGGCGCGTGCTCGATCGGCGCGCTCCCATCGAGCGCTGGATCGATCCCGTGCTCCGACTCTCCACGAGCTCGGCTGGCTAGGCTGCAGTCGCCTTCGTGCTGCTGCTCGGGCTGGCCTCGAGCGGTGAGGGCTCGGCGCCCGCGTACTCGCGCGTCGGAGCAGGGAAGCCGCACGAGGTGCCGTCTTTGTGGACGATTTCGTCCTCCCAGGGCAGGCGGTAGCGACCCGCGACCAGGTCCTGCATGTACGTGTAGGGGCAATCCCGCGCACCGCCCTTCACCGCGACGTATCCGCGATGGCCGAACTGATAGATGTTGTTCTCGACGCCCCAGCCGCGTCGAGCCTCTCGCAAGAGGTCCGGCCGCACCTCAGCGGTCACGATCTCGTCCGGGCGGCCCCCGCCCTCGGCGAGCGGCACGCCGTCGAACCCGATGATCGAGCCCTCGCCCATCGAGTCGAAGGTCCCGTCGCTCCCGCACATACAGACGGACGCGGTGTAGATGAGGTTGCAGAAGGCGTTGGCCTGGTTCGTGACTTTCCAGGCGTGTCGGATGGGAGCCGTATAGCCGGCCGTGCGGATCATGATATCGGCACCCTTGTACGCGCACTCGCGGGCCATCTCGGGGAACATGCCGTCGTGGCAAATGATCAGGGCGAGGCGGCTGCCGTTCGGGCCGTCACAGACCGGAATGCCGAGATTACCGGGCTCCCAGGGTTCGACCGGGATCCAGGGGTGGAGCTTCCGGTAGTACAGGCGGAGCTCGCCGGTATCGTCGATGATGATGCCGCTGTTGTACGGGTTGCCCTTCGGGTTCCGCTCCATGATGGAGAAGCAACCCCAGATGTGGTTCTCCTTGCAGGCCGCGCGAAAGGCGGCGACCTCGGGCCCGTCGAGCGAACACATGATGGCCGGGTTCGTGTCCATCGAGAGCCCGTGCAGCGAGTACTCCGGGAAGACGACCAGATCCATGCCGGAGAGGTTACGTCGCGCCTTGCCGACGAGCTCCACGATGCGCGCGGTCTGCTTCTCGAGATCCGCGGGTGTGACGACGACCGGCAGCTGAAGCTGAACCACGCCGAGGACCACTCCGTGCTGCGACTTGTTCAAACCACCGAGTCCGTTCATCGTTCCTGACCTCCGCTTGGACGCGAGTATGCGCCGCGCGGTCTTCGAAACGAGCACCCATTACGCGACACGCGGTCGC
The DNA here is from genome assembly GCA_023419055.1 of Pseudomonadota bacterium. The sequence goes on from JAEZYO010000537.1 coordinate 9,758, forward strand.
CCAGCGACGTCCGGATACGCGTCGGAAACAACGAGCGCCGGATGCGGCATCGGGGAGCCGAGGTCGGCGCGCCCGATTTCCGCGCATCCTGATATCCAGCGAGAGCTTACGCGCGATTTCGTAGCTCGTAAAGGCCGCCCAAATGATGGAAATGGAGGGTCACCCCGAGCCGGGACGTGACCATGAAAAAGCCGACGATTTTCGCTATCGACTTCGGAACCTCGAACTCGCTCCTCGCCGCCGCGAACCCCGAGGAAATCTTCCCCCCCGTTCCCCTGGACGCAGAAGCGAGCGACCCCAGCGTGCTCCGCAGCGCGCTCTACTTCTCCGATCTGAAGCACGCGAGCTTCGGCGCGGCCGCCCTCCGGACCTTCGTGGAGAACGGCTTCCGAGGGCGGCTCATCCGATCGATCAAGCGCCACCTGCCGTCGCGCTCGTTCACGATGACGCGCATCGGCGACAAGCTGGTGTCGATCGAAGAGCTCATCGCGACCTTCCTCCGCACGATGCGCGAGCGCGCGTGCGAGTTTCACGGCGTCTCGGTCGAGCGGGCGGTGCTCGGACGTCCGGCGCGCTTCTCGAACGATCCCGAAGCCGACGCGCTCGCCGAGCAGCGGCTCGGCAAGGCCGCCGAGCTCGCAGGCTTCCGCGAGGTCGTGTTTTGCCCGGAGCCCCTCGCGGCGGCCTACGATTTCGCCGATGATCTCGAGGAGCCGCGCGTCGTCCTGGTCGCGGACCTCGGCGGTGGCACGAGCGACTACACGCTCGTGCGCATGCAGCGTGGCGGCTTCGACCCGAACGACGTGCTCGCGGTCGGAGGCGTGGCGGTCGCGGGTGACGCCATCGACGGAGCGCTCGTGCGAGCGCGCCTGGCGCCCGAGTTCGGCTCTCGGACGCGGTACCGAGTGCCGTTCGGCAAGAACGTGCTCGAGATGCCGATCGACCTCGTGGACCTGCTCTGCTCACCGGCGGAACTCACCCTGGTCGATCGCAAGACGGTGCTCGGTCGCATCGCGGACATCCGCTCCGGCGCGGTCGGGACCGAGGACGACAAGGAGCGCCTCGATCGGCTCGCCGTCGTGATCGAGGACGGCGTCGGCTTCACGCTCTACGAGGCGGTAGAGGGGGCGAAGCGACGCCTCTCGGAACGCGAGTCCACCCGCCTCGCCTTCGACTACCCGGGGGCCGAGCTCGAGCTTCCCGTGGAGCGGAGCGATCTCGAGGGCGCAGCGGAGCGTCCCGTCGGACGCCTGCTCGAGGCGCTCGACGAGACCCTGCGCGCCGGTGGGATCGACGCCGGCGAGGTCGAGGTCGCGTGCCTGACGGGCGGCACTTCGATGATGCCGCTCATCGAGCGCGCCCTTCGCGAGAAGCTACCGAAGGCGCGCTTTCGGCGACTCCGCAGCTTTCACTCGGTGGTGCAGGGGCTCGCGCGGCGGGCTCGCGAAGTCGCGCGCGCTTGACGCGCCGGTTTCAAGTGGGCGGGCGCTGGGTGCCCGCGGTCGCGCCGGATGCGCGGTAGTAGCGGTAGAAGCCGAGCACCTTGCGCACGTACTCCTGCGTCTCCGCGTAGGGCGGGATCCCGCCGTGGCGAATAACGGCACCCTCGCCGGCGTTGTAGGCGGCGACCGTGAGCTCGATGTCGCCGTTGAAGAGGTTCGCGAGCACCCGGAGATAGCGTACGCCGCCGTAGATGTTCTGACGCGGATCGAAGATGTCGGTCACGAGCATGCGGTCGGCGGTAGCGGGGATGAGCTGCATCAAGCCGTGCGCATTCGCGGGCGACACGGCGCGAGGATCGAAGTCGCTCTCCACCTTGATGACCGCGCGCACGAGCTCTTCGGGGATCTGGTAGAGCGTGGCAGCTTCCCGGATGTGCTGGTCGTAGCGCGTGTAGCGCTCGGGCGAGCTGTCTCGCGGCATGGCGACGGGACGCTTCGGCTCGCTCTTCTGGTAGAGCTCCGCGCCCTGCTTCGGCTTGTTGGTGAAGCTGATGACGCCGTCGGGGCCCACCGTGCGATAGATGTCGGCCTGGCTCGTCCCGGCGACCGTCAGCGCCAAGAGCAGGCTCGTACCGGCTAGGCTCGAGCGCGGGAGGCGGGCCAGGAGGGGCGGAAGCGAGGGCATGCGAGCGAAATGGTAGCGGGCAGCGCCCCGGCGAGTCCAACAAAGCCGCTGCGGAAGCACCGAACGCTCCGATCCGGCACTGCATTCCACCGGCGCGCTGGCGCTTATGGAAACGCGGGGCGAGCCTCGCCGGTCGCGAGAGCGTAACGAACTCGCAGGGTTCCCCACGAACCCGTCCAGGCCCCGAGCGAGTCGGGGGAGGCGACGGGTACGGTGTAGACCAAGGTCGCAGAGAGATGGTCGGTGAAGCGGTAGTCGAGCATAGGACCGACACGCCAGGTGTTGCCGCGGTCCTCCGTGGTGAGAAACTCGCCGAGCGCTCCGGCCGCGAGCCTCTCTCGCAGAGCGAGCGCGCTCCAACCGAGCCGCACCGCGTAGACCCACTCTTCGCGCATCACGACCCGATGCCACTCTTCGAAGAGATCGCGACCGTCGGGGATCTCGTCGACGCGAGTCGCGGCGAGCTCGTACACGCCGAAGCCGCCCGGCGTCGGGAAGAGGCCGTTCAGCGAGGCGTCCCAGGCGCCGTAGTCGATGTTCGGGCCGTGATCGTCCTCCACGAACGAGCCGGAGTAGCTCTCTTCTTGCGGCAAGAAGCCGTGAGCGTAGGTCTGGTTGATGCGGCGCTTGAGCGAGAGGTCGACCACCACGAGCGAGACGCGAGGCCCGATCGAGAGCATGCCGAAATCGAACGTGGTGAGCGCCGTACCCTCCACCCCGGCCCAGATCCAGAACGGTTGACCGTAGCCGGCGGCGACTTCGAGGGACGACACCGCGCCGAGCGCGAGCGCGCTGGACACGAAAGGCCGAAACTCGCCTTCGTCCCAGTAGAGAGACGCGGTCTCCTCGTCGGGCTCGTCCGCGACGGACTGAGCCAGAGCGCCTCGGGTCGAAAGCAAGGCGACCGCGAAGCCTGCGAGCCCTCGATGGTTCAAGGGTAGGGACGATACACCACGCGCCCCGGCGCGGGCGAAAAGCTCACTCGTCGGTCAGGTACGTGTAGCTTCGCAGCGACTCTTCGTAGTGCTGCATCAGGGTGCGCATCTGCTCGTTCGAGAGCCGGCCCTGGCTGACGGCTCGCTCCGCCTGACGGCGGACGGCGTCGACCATGTGCTCGGGCTGGTACTCCACGTAACGCAGCACCTCGCTCACGCTGTCGCCCTTGATGACGTGGCTGATCTGGTAACCGTCGTCGGTGAGCTCGAGGTGCACGGCGTTGGTGTCGCCGAAGAGGTTGTGCATGTCGCCCAGGATTTCCTGGTACGCGCCGTTCAGGAACATGCCGAGCAGGTAGGGCTCGCCCTTCTTGAACGGGTGCACGTCGAGCGAGCTTTTCACGTCCTCGACGTCGATGAAGTGGTCGATCATGCCGTCGGAGTCGCAGGTGAGATCCGCCAGCTTGGCCGCGACCGTGGGCTCCTCGTCGAGCCGGTGGATGGGCATGATCGGGAAGAGGTGATCGATGGCCCAGATGTCCGGCGCGGACTGGAAGAGCGAGAAGTTGCAGTAGTAGATGGAGGACAGCGTGCGATCGAGGTGCTGGAGCTCCTCCGGCACGAACTTCAGGCGGCGGAGCGTGTCGTGGATCTTGCCGCAGCAGGCCCAGTACAGCCGCTCGACCTGGGCGCGCTCACGGAGCGAGAGGTAGCCGTATTTGAAGAGGCTCTGCGCCTCTTCCTTGGCCTGGCTCGCGTCGTGGTAGCTCTCCTGCACGTTCTTCGGCTGAATGCCCTTGATGGTCTCGTGGAGCTCCTTCAAGAGGCGGTGCGAGTTCTCCTTCGGCTCCGGGACCTCGCCGAAGCGGACCTCGCTGTGACCCACCCCCTCGAACACGAGCACCGAGTGGTGCGCCGCGATGGCGCGGCCGCTCTCGCTCACGATGGTCGGGACGGGCAGCTGCGCCTTGGTGCAGGCGGCGTGGATGTGCCCGACCACGTCGGAGGCGTACTCCTCGAGCTGGTAGTTCTTCGAGGCGTGGAAATCGGTCTTGGAACCGTCGTAGTCGACGGCGAGGCCGCCGCCGACGTCGAGGTAACCCATGCGGCAGCCCATCTTCGCGAGCTCCACGTAGATGTTCGCCGCCTCCTGCATGGCGTTCTTGATCGGGATGATGCTCGAGATCTGGCTCCCGATGTGGAAGTGGAGGAGCTGCAGGCAGTCGAGCATCCCGCGCTCGGAGAGGCGGTCGACCACCTCCACGATCTCGGCCGTAGTGAGGCCGAACTTCGCCCGGTCACCCGCCGAGTCCGCCCAGCGCCCGACCCCGCGCGTGCTGAGCTTGGCGCGCACGCCGAGCAGCGGACGGATGCCGAGCTTTTCGTAGGCGCGGAACACGACGTCGAGCTCTTCCAAGCGCTCGAGCACGACGATGACCGTCTTGTCGAACTTCTGCGCGACGAGCGCGGTCTCGATGTACTTCTGGTCCTTGTAGCCGTTGCAGATGATGAGCCCGCCCACCTCCTGCATGGCCGCGAGCGCGATCAAGAGCTCGGGCTTGCTGCCCGCCTCGAGCCCGAAGTTCCAGGCGCGACCGTAGCGCACGATCTCTTCGACCAGGTGGCGCTGCTGGTTCACCTTCACCGGGAACACGCCGCGGTAGGTGCCCTGGTACTCGTAGTCCGCGATGGCCTTGGCGAACGCCTCGTTGATGCGACGGATGCGGTCGCCGACGATGTTCGAGAAGCGGATGAGGAGCGGCAGCTCGAGGCCGCGCGCCTTCAGGTCCTGAGAGAGCTCGTACAGGTTGATCGAGCGCGGCACCTCCGGATCGGGAGTGACCTCGACGTGACCGCGCGGAGAGACGTGGAAGTACGGCGCCCCCCAACCGTGAATCTGGTAGCGCGCCGCGCTGCGCTCCGTCGTCCACGGCACGGGTTCGCTCGGATCGACCGAGGGGGTACGACGAGCCACGTCGAGAGCAGCGTCCAAAGAGGAGGCCGTGATTTTCGCGCTATGCATCTTGGTGTGTTGACCGAAGTGACGGCGGTTCTAGAGGTTCGAATGAAGAGCCGCGGGAGGGGCCGACGAGCGGAGCGACCGGGTCACGCAGTTGCCAATAGCATTCGCAGCGGGCTCGCACCGTCAATACTTCTTTCGTTCAGATCAGCCGTCAACCCGTTGTCCACAGGTGAGGCAGGGCGCCGCGCCTGAACAGCGAGAGGAGATCCATCCCCCAGGCGACCGTAATGTGAACGAGGAAGCCGGCGTAGATGCTCCGCGTCCGCATCGCGAGCGAGCCGAGGACGATGCCCGCCACGATGGCGCCGTGCGCTTCGAGGTAGGGCTTGCCGTAGTGGATCATGCAGTACGGCACGGCCATCGCGAAGATGGCCGCCGACCCGAGCGAGCGCCGCAGGGCGCCCAGCATCCAACCGCGGAAAAATAGCTCGAGTGCGAAGAATTGCAGGCCGTACATGAGCTCCCAGGCAACGAGGTCGAAGACGCTCCGCGAGCTCTGCTTGTAGAAGGGGTAGTAGTTGCCGAAGTCGGGCTGGGCGGCGACGATCAGCATGGCGGGAAGCACGACCGCCAAACACAAGCCGTAGATCCAGAGGTGGTCCAGGAAGCCGCGCACCCGGAGGCCCATGTCGAGCAGGCTGTCGCGAGGGAAGAGGAGCTTCCAGAGCGGGAGCGGGATCAGCACGTAGCCGACCACGCGGGCCGTGACCCACCAGGTGTAGCCGTAGAGCTCGTCGTACTTCGAGAGCGCGACCCAGGCGTGACCCCCCGCCTCGAGCTCGGCCAAAAACGGCCGGATCATCTGGTCGTAGACGGTTCGGCCCCCGTAGTACTCCTGCAGCGTGAGGATGACGGCGACGAGCGAGAGACAGACCGCGGGCCTCAGATCCGGAGCGTCACCCGAGAGCCGCCGGAGCTCCGCGGCCTCGACGTCTACCTCCCGCCAGGTGTCACGGAAGAAGCGATAGACGACCGGGGCGAGCGCCGCGAGGATCGGGAGCGGGAGGAGCGCCTTGATCGGCGGGTAGGAGAGGAGCGCGTGGAACCAATCGACCTCGGTCAGGCGCGAAAGCGGTAGCGGAGTGGCGCCGTCGGGCGAGGCGCCCGCGAGACCGAGGAGGGCTGAGTCCCACATGTCGTCGACTAGCTCGAGGGCTGAGCGAGCTCGCTCGCGCGGCGCAGGCGCGTGAGAACCCGCTCACGGCCGAGCACGGTCATGACGTCGAACAGGGGAGGGCTGTTCGAGCGCCCCGTGAGCGCGACCCGGGTGGGTTGTGCGACCTCTTTCATCCCGACGCCGCGCTGCTCGAGGAACGCCTTGAATTTCTCCTCCAGCGGGAGCGGCTCCCAGGTTTCGACCGGCTCGAGCGCGTCGGCGAGCGCCACCACGTGGGCGGCGGCGGCCTCCGTCAGGAACTTGTCACGCGCCTTCGGGTCGAGCTCCGGCGGCTCGCGGAAGTAGTAGTCGAGGTCGTGCGCCGCATCGACGTAGTTCTGGGCGCGCTCGCGGATCCCCGGGATGGCCTGGGCGAGCTTCGCGTCGTCCACGTTCTCGAGGCCGCGAGCCGCGAGGAACGGCTTCACGCTCTCGGCGTAGCTCTCGAGCGAGGTGAGGGCGGGGCGCTTCAGGTGCTCGAACACGATCGCGGCGTACTTTTTCTCGTCGAACTTGCCGTCGCTCTTGTTCACGCTGTCCCAGTTGAAGGCCTGAATCAGCTCCGGGATGCTGAAGATCTCCTGGTCACCGTGGGACCAGCCGAAGCGGACGAGGTAGTTCAACACGCCGGCGGGGGAGTAGCCGCGCTCGCGGTAGTCCTGCACCGACACCGAGGCGTGCCGCTTGCTGAGCTTCTCTCCCGACGGAGCCAGCATCATCGGCAGGTGCGCGAACTCGGGCGGCTCCCAGCCGAAAGCTCGGTAAATGAGGATCTGCTGCGGCGTGTTTCCGATGTGGTCGCGACCGCGAGCGACCAGGGTGATGTCCATCTCGTGATCGTCGATGGCGGCGGCCAGGTTGTAGAGGGGGTAGCCGTCGGTGCGGACCAGGACGAAGTCCTGCTGGGCGGCGTTGGGCGTCTTGATCGCGCCGAAGACCTTGTCCACGAAGTCGGTGCTGCCCTCGCGCGGCGACTTGAAGCGCACTACGTGGGGGAGGTCGGGCTCGTCGGTCCGGTCCCGGCAGGTGCCCGGGTACACGAACTGCGCCTTCGGGTTTCTCGCCTTGAGCTCCTCACGGGCCCGGTCGAGCTCCTCTTTGGTGCAGTAGCAGCGGTACGCCTTGCCCTCTTTGATGAGCTTCTCGGTAAGCTCACGGTAGAGGGGCTTTCGCTCACTCTGGAAGTAGGAGCCGTAAGGGCCTCCCACCTCGGGGCCCTCGTCCCAGTCCATCCCGAGCCATTTCATCGCATCGAGGATGGCCTTCACGCTGTCGAGGCTGCTCCGGTCCTGATCGGTATCCTCCACCCTGAGGATGAAGCTGCCACCCTGGTTTCGCGCCCAGAGCCAGTTGAAGAGGGCCGTCCGGGCACCTCCGATGTGGAGGTAACCACTCGGAGAAGGGGCGAAGCGGAGCCGCGGTTTCATGGCGCGCCCGGTTACCACGCACGGCGGGGCGAGTCACGTTGGCAGGCTCTTTTCGGGGGGCGAGCCGCTCTCCCCAGTTGCCAGTGCCCGGCCCTGTTGCTAGAAACGCGCCCCTTCTGCTCGTCGGGGGTGAAGCCCCCCTCTAGCGAGCTTCGGCGGGCGACGCCCCGCCCTTCAAAAGATTCTGAGAATCGGAGTATCGGACAATGAAAAAGTCTCCCCTCGGCCTCGTCAAGGAGCGCTTCGAAAACAAGGGCAAGCTCGTCGAGGCGGTGCAGAAGCTCGCTCAAGGTGACCTGTGGCTCGATCGCGTGAACGGCGTGAAGGGCCTCGGCAAGGTCTCGAACGGTAAGCTCCTTCGCCTCCACACGCTGCTCGAGGACGCGAAGAAGCGCTTCGGGTCCCGCCAGAAGCTCATCGACTCGATCCTCGAGCTCGAGAAGCGCACCAAGGACAAGGGCTACGCGGACAAGCTCGCCGCCTACCCGCTCCCCCGCTTGCTCGACCACCACGGCGCGCTCTCGAAGGCGGCGAAGAAGAGCGAGGCGAAGGCCAAGGGCGAGAAGAAGCCGGCGGCCAAGAAGGTGGAGAAGAAGGCTGCTGCTCCGAAGGCGGAGAAGAAGGTCGCGGAGAAATCACCCGCCGCCAAGAAGTCAGCCGCCAAGAAGGCAGCCGCCAAGAAGAAGGGCTGAAAGCGGACGGCGCCTTCGCGCCGCAAAACCCCTCCAGTCGACGTCAGTGTCGTGGAGGGGTTTCGCTTTTTCTGGGACGCGGCTAGAGCCCCTTTTCCGCAATGAACTGGTTCGTGAAGGTGGCGGTCTTCTCGTAGCTGCGCTCGAGGTCGGAGATCATCTTCTTCTCGAGCATGCCGCCGACGCCGAAAATCTTGGCGGTGACGGTCCCCTCCACGATACGCCGGAGTTTGTTGTCGCCGCTCGGCTCCGTCCACATCGCGATCTCGATGCTGATCTTGTCCGCCATCTTGTTGGGCGTGACCTTCACCGTGTAGCGCTTCTTCTGCTTGTCGAAGACGCCGCGCTCCTCGTAACCGGCGGAGTCGCCGATGACCGCCTTGAGCGGGCCGGGCACGTCACCGAGCGGGGGAGCCGCCTGCACCTTGCGATGGATCTGGCTGCCCTCGTCGCGGCGCTCGACCTCTTTCCAAAGGGAGAAGTGGAGCACGTCCGAGAATTGACGGCGGTTGTACTCGTCGTCGAAGAAGATTTTGTCCCAGAAGGTGGCTTCGCTGCAGTTGAAGACGTGTTCGGCGCGGAAAGAGCCCATGCGGCGTCTATAGCATCCAAGCGCCCGAGACAGCGCTGGCCGCTCGGTGGTTCGAGCTGCTAGAAATTGCGCGGATGTCCTCGTCCGCCCCCGCCGCGCGGCCAGTCGCCGCCCGAAGCTCGGCGCTGCCGGAGCCCCCGAGCTGGGGCGCGCAGGTCATGGCAGTGTTCCAGAAGGATCTCGCGATCGAGGCCCGCACCGGCGAGGTGGTCGTGACGAGCGGCTTTTTGGCGCTCCTCCTGGTGGTCCTCTCCTCGCTGTCCTTGTACGGCGGCCCGGCGAGCAGCCGGCTCGTGGCCTCGGGGGTGATCTGGCTCTCCATCGCCTTCGCGGCGGTGCTGGCGCTCGGCAAGAGCTGGCAGCGCGAGCGGGACGAGAGCGCGCTCGAAGGGCTCCTGGTCGCCCCCCTCGAGCGGAGCGCGATCTACGCGGGCAAGGCGCTCGGCATCCTGACGTTTCTCGGCGCGATCGAGCTCGTCGTGATCCCGGCGACGGCGCTCTTCTTCGCGATCGACCTCGTGAAGGTGGGGCCTGCCCTGCTCCTGATTGCGCTCGCGACGACGCCCGGGGTCGCCGCTTCGGGGACCCTCTTCGGCGCCATGACCGTGCGCACCCGGGCTCGCGACCTCTTGCTCGCCACGGTGCTCTTCCCGCTGCTCGCGCCCACGCTGCTCGCCGCGGTCGCTGCCACGCGCGAGCTCCTCGGCGGAGCGAGCCTCCCCGAGCTCTTCGATTACTTCAAGCTGATGCTCGTGTTCGACGCCGTGTTCATCGCGGGCGGTCTCGTCTTGTTCGAGACCCTGATCGACCGCTGACTACAAAGAGGCGAGGGCGGCTCGAGCCGCGCGCGCCCCGTCTGATTCGCTCTCGGAAGCCCCGACCGCGCTGCCCGCCGCGTAGACGCTGGAAGCGATCCGGCGCTCGGCGTCGAGCTCGAGAGCGTAGCCGCGACCGGGCTGGAAGCGGGTGACTCCTCCCGCCTGGACACCGAGCTCGAACGCAGGCGGCCCGGGGCCGTCGACGATCACCGCGTCGACCCGGAGACGGCGCTCGATCCCGCCGGCGGTCACCTTGACGCTCGAGAGGGATGGCCTCCCGTTCGCGGAGACGACCATCTCCGGATCGAGCACGACGGGTTTTGCGAGGCCAACGCACGCGTCGAGGAAGCGAGCGGCGAAGCGCCCTTCACCCACCACCGCGATGTGTTCGCCGACGAGCACGCCCTGGCGGAGGAGCGCGAGCGCGGCACGCGCGCTGAGCACGCCCGGCAAGTCGTTGTTCTCGAACATCGCGACCGGGTCGTGGCAACCCGCTGCGAGGACGACTCGCCGCGCGAGGACCTGCGTCGCTCCGTCCGGTCCAACCAGCAACGCGGTGCGGGAGCCGTCACCAGCCTCGTCGTAGAGCCCGATCGCGCTCGTACGCGCTCGAAGCTCGCAGCCGCTCGCGCGCGCTCTCTCGACGAGCGCCTCGGCGCGCGCGGGATCGAGCGCGAGGAGCGCGCCGCCGAGGGCGAGCTGGTCGTCCACGAGCAGTCCCCGCGGTCCGAGCTCGGCGGCCGCCGAAAGGCCAGCCGTGCCACCGCCGACGACGAGCACGTCGACCTCGACGCGGCTCGCGGTTCGCGGCGGCTTTACGTGATCCGCTAGGCGGCCGAGCCCGCTCACGCGCCGCGCGAAGGCTTGAACCAGGGAGGAGACCCCGCGCACCCCCGCGAACAAGCGGTGGTGATCCATGCCTCGCGGAAACAGGTAGTCGGTGGCCCCGAGGACGTCGAGCTCGCGCGAGCCCACGACGTTCTGCGTCTCGACGACCTGGCCGTCCGCCGCCGGTGTCTGGCACGCCATCAGGTTCGGAACACCGTCGATGCGCACGAGGCAGCCTTCGCACGCTCCGCGTAGGCAATAGGGGCCCCGTGGCCGGTGAAGCTTCGGGCTGCGCGAAAGCACGAAGCCCTTCTCCGCGAGCAGCGACGTCACGAGCGGCTCGCCGGCTCGAGCGGTGACCTCGCTGCCGTCGTGTCTCAGGCGAACCGGCTCTTCCAAGAGCTCGAGGCGTCGCGGCATCGGGCAATGGTAAGCTCTGCCGGCGATGAACGTCGTGTTTTTCGGAGGCAGCTTCGATCCGCCGCACGTAGCGCACGTCCTTTGCGTCAGCTACGCGCTCGCGGTGGGGGATTTCGAGCGCGCGCTCGTGGTCCCCGTGTTCGAGCACGCTTTCGGAAAGAGCCTCGGCGACTTCGAGCATCGCGTGCGCCTGTGCGAGCTCGCGTTCGAGGGCGATCCGCGGGTCGAGGTGAGTCGGGTGGAGGCCGAGCTCCCGAGGCCGAACTACACGCTCCGCACGCTCCAGCACCTCCGCGCGACGCGCCCGGAGCTCCGCCTCCGGCTCTTGATGGGAAGCGACGTCGTCGGCGACACGTCGAGGTGGTTCGGCTTCGACGAGGTCCAGAAGCTCGCGCCACCCTTCGTCGTGCCGCGAGCCGGCGCACCGGGTGGCGGAAGCGGGTTGCTCCCGGAGCTCTCTTCGAGCGAGATCCGGGAGCTCCTCGCGAGGAGAGCCGACGGCGCGGTGCGCGAGCGGCTCTCGCGGCTTCTGCCACGCCGCGTGCTCGCTTACATCGAGGAGCACGGGCTGTATTCGGGCGCCGAAGGCGCGGTTGCCGGCGGCGTCCCTCGAAAGTAGCCTTCGGCGGTGGACCTTCGAACCCGCACGTCACTCTTCTGCGGCGTGCTGGCGTTGGCGATCGCGGTCAGCGTGCTGCTTCGGAGCCGCACCCGGCGCGCGCCCATAGCGTTCGCGCTCCTCGCCGGGGACATCGGGCTCTGGTACCTCGCTCAGTGGCTCTATCACGTCTGGCGCAGCGACCTCTGGGCGCGCTTCACGGCGGTCCTGGCCGTGCTCCTGCCGCAGTTCGCGCTGCACCTGTTCGAGGCGATAGGCCCGCAGACGAACCGGCCTTCGACGCTCTTGCGCGTGGCCGGCGCGCTGATGCTGCCGCTGCTCATCCTGTCGCTCACGCAGCACACGCACGGGTTCGTTCGCGGCGCGGTCTTCCTCTACGTGTTCGGTCTGCTCGCGGCCGGGCTCTGGTCGCTCGCCCGCCGCGGTGAAGAGAGCGGCTCGCGCGCGACGCAGCGTCGAGTCCGTTTCCTGGTCTTCATCGGCGCCCTCGCGGCGATCTTCAGCCTCACCGACTTTTTGTGGTTCATCGGCGCGCCGCTGCCTCCCGTGAGCGCGGTCTTCAGCATCGTGTTCCTGTTCGCGCTCTCCGAGTCGCTGGTGCGCGAGCGCTTGGTCGATCTGTACGACATCCTCGCCCAGCTCCTGATTTCGACGGCGCTCGCGTTCGCGATCGCGGGCATCTTCTACGTGTTCGTCGTGCTGTTCGGCGGCTTCGACACCATGTACCTGGGCGCCATCCTCGCCGCCATCGTGACCCTGGTGCTGTTCGAGCCGTTGCGCGAGCAGGTCGAGGGCTACACGCACCGCGTCTTCTTGCGTGAGCGCGTGGACCTCGAGCGCGCCGTCGCGCGCGCCCGCGCGAACCTCGTGCATACGCTGCAGGTCGGCGAGATGCAGGAGGTCGTCATGACGGCGCTCGAGGCTTCAC
>JAEZYO010001033.1 GCA_023419055.1 Pseudomonadota bacterium
AGATAGCCGAGCTCCGAAAGGGTGACCCAGGCGGAGTAGCTCACGTGCACCGCGAGCGGCGCGTACAGATTTCGCGCGCGGTGGCGCACCCAGCCGAGCGCGAGGCCGACCACCACGTGGCTCACGACGGCGTCATCGGCGCCTCGCGCCGCGGAGAAGAGCATCGCCTGCGCGATCACGGCTTGCCCGGCTGGCATCACGCGCTCGAAGCGTCCCTGGGCGAAGCCGCGAAAAAACAGCTCGTCGACGAGCGGACGAAAGACCACGAGCAACGCGAGCACGAGCGCCTGAGGCAAACCCTTATCCAAGAACGAAGCTGGCCAGCTCGCGAGATCCACACGAACCTTGCGCGCAAACCAGACGTACTCGTTCATGAACAGGCAGAGCAAGAGCAGGCTGACCGCGACCAGAAGCCAATCTCTGCCCGTGAACCTACGGCGCAGCAGGTCGAGCCAGTCGCCTCGCGCCTTCCAGACGAAGGAGGCGCAGGCCACCGTCCACGCGAGCTCGAGCGCGGCGGCGTAGTTGCCCCAAAAGCCCGCCGAGAGAAACTGGATCGCGCAAAGCTGCGAGAGCGCTGCGGTGGCGCTCAAGCCGGGTCGCAGCAGTGACCAAGACTTCGGCTCGTCGCCGAAGAGCGTGGCCGCAGCCGCAATTCCACGAACGAGCACGAAAGCGAGCGCCAGCATGACGGAGAAGCGCAGCGCGAGCGTGAAGGCGAAGGCGGTCTCGTCACGCGGCGTCCAGCCGACCTCCCATTCCCACAGGAGGACACCGAGCTCCAAAGGCCAGCGAGTCAGCGCGGTCGAAAAGCCGATTAACAACCCGAGGAGCGGGGCGCGCCGTCGAGCGACGAAATACGCGCCGACGAGAAGCACGCCGAGGGGCACGAATGTCCATGGCTCGTTGGTGCTCCAGTAAAGCGCTACGAGAGCGAGCACCAACAGCACTCGCTGGGCCCAGCGAACGCGACCGTGAAGCCGATAATCCGACCGATCGAGCTCGCTGTCGCGGCCGCCCTCGAGCGAAGAGCTCTGCGGCGCGGCATACGGATTGACCTCGGCCAGCGCACCTTTCGCGCGTGAAGATTCGCGATCGCTCATCCGAACCTCGAAAACTCGGGCAAGTGTCCGAGCTCCGAAACGACGAGCCAGGCGTTGTAGCCAGCGTGCACCAGGAAGGGTGCGTACAGGCTTCTCGTCCTATTACGGAGCCAACCCAAAGCGAAGCCGACGACCGCGTGGCAAAGCCAGACGCGAGCCGTCGGATGCGCAGCGGAATACAGCGCGGCTTGCGCGAGGAGCGCCGCCCCGGGAGTCATCACACGCTCCAGGCGAGCTTGAACGAAACCTCGAAAGACGACCTCCTCCACGAGCGGGACGACGCCGGCGAAGAACGCCAGCAAGAGCTCGGTCGACCATTGCTCCGAAAGCTGCCAGCCCAGTGTCTGAAGCCCTCGGATACCGGCGACCTTCTCCGCGAACCACAGGTACTCCTGCTGAATGGCGACCAACCCGAGCAAGGTTCCGAACGCGAAGAGGCCGTCCTGCGGCCTCACGTTGCTCCACGTGAAGAGTCCTCGCCATTGTCCAGCGGCGAGCCAGACTGAGGGCAAACAGATCACGATACCCGCGAGCTGGACGGCGCCTGCGTAGTAGCTGCGCTTGCCATCGGAGAGGAGCGCGAAACTCGCAACGACGGTCATCACCACGACGACGCCGAGCGCCGTGCGGAGGTGAAGCCACGCTCGCTCGCCGGCGGAGAGCGTGGTTGCTGCTGCGATCCCGCGCCAGAGGATCACGGCGCACGCTAGCGACACGCCGAGCCCGATCGAGAGGTCCATCGCGAGCGTCCGCACGATGGGCTCGTCGAGGCGCGAGACGAGAAGGCTCCGAGCGTCTTCGCGGGCGAGCGGGGTCGCGAACGTCACCGTCCAGCTCGACACCAAAAACGAGAAGCCCAGGAGCAAGGCCAGGAGCTGCACCCGGAGCGAAATCCAAAGTGCTCCCACGATGAACCCGACGCTCCCCAACGATCGCCAAGGATCGTGGAGCATCGTGGGCAGCGCCAGGAGGGCGCTCAGAGCGAAAACCCCGCGCGCCCACCGGATGCGCGCCGACAGCTTGCCTTCATCGAGTTCGAGACTGACCACGCGTTCGGGGCCCGTGCTGGCCGGCGCAGCGTACGGATTGACCTCGGACAGGTCTTCCGCGCGTGAAGATTCGCGATCGCTCATCGCAGCATCAACGACGCGGGCAAGTGTCCGAGCTCCGAAAGAACGACCCAGGCATTGTAGCTGGCGTGCACCAAGAACGGTGGGTAGCGCGTTCCGGTACGGTTCCGCATTGCCGAAAACAACATGGCTTGCGCGACGAGAGCGACGCGAGGCCTCATCACTCGCTCAGGCGACTGTGCACGAAGCCCTGAAACAAGATCCTGCCGCGTCCGCCACCGCCACCCAAAGTATCGTACGGCGAGGATCTGAGGAAGGGCGCGGCGCGTCCTACTTCGGGATGCCCTCGCCCGGGAGCCGACCGAAGGTCTGCTTCGCGAACGGGATCAGCGTCGAGCACCCCTCGGGCCCGAGGTTCTTGAGCTCGTTCGGATCCGTCGCGAGATCGTAACACTTCCAGCCTGGATCCCAGGAGCGCGCCTCGAGCTTCAGGCTCTTCTGCATGTAGCCCCAGTTCTCGAAGGCGCAGCTCCAGACCCCCGCGCAGTTGGTGAGCGGCACGGGCTGATCGGTCGTGGCCTCTTCGAGCAAGCTGTGACCGTGGAGCTTCTCGCGGTAACGCCCGAGCTCGGCGATCTTCGGCACGCCGATCAGATCGAGGATGGTGGGCGCCACGTCGATGTGAAAGAGGTACGCGTCCTTCTTCTTCCGCAGGTTCGCTTCTTCCTCCGGGGTGAGCGTGCCGGGGGGCGCGTCGATCCACATCGGCACGTGGATCTCCTCGTCGAAGATGCTGAAGGTGTGGCCCATCTGGCCGTGCTCGCGGAAGGCCTCGCCGTGATCGCTCGTGTAGACGATCACGGTGCGCGGCCCCATCGGCGAGCTCCGGACGTGCTCGAGGATGCGCGCGACGTGCTGGTCCTGCTGGTAGACGGCGTTCTGGTAGTAATTGAGGAAGGCGTCGTTGTCGTCCGGCCCCTTGCTCATCTCGGCGGGCTGAAACGGCTGCGGGCCGTCCGGATCGACGTGGTACGGGTAGTGCACGTTCGAGAGCTGAATCACGCCCAGGAACGGCTCCTTCAGCTTGCCGATGTTGGCGTTCACGTGATCGGCGAGCAGCTGCTCCGGCGCGCCGATGTCGAGATCCGCCGTCGGCTCGAGGTCGGTCGCGCTCACGAACTGGCTCACCCCGAGGTTCTTCACCCAGAGCCGCGCGTTGCCGAACATCATGTTCTGGCTGGTCCAGAACGCGGTGTCGTAACCGGTCGCGCGGGCGTAGTCGAAGATGAGCGGCCACGTGTGGAGCTCGTCGCGCGAGGCGGTGGGGTAGAGCCCCGACCAGAGCACGGCGAGAGAGATCGCCGTGCACGAGTCCATCGAGCGCATCTGCGTGAAGGAGTAGCGATTCGGGAGCAGCCGGTTCGTGGCTTCGGTCCTGTCGCACGCGGGGTCGTAGACCGTGCAGGTGGCGCGCTGCCGGACGCTCTCGAGGATCACGAACAGCACGTTCCGCTCGGGCACCGCGGCGCGCGTGAGCGTCGGGACCGGCAAGCTCTCTCTCGCGCGGGGGCGAAGCTGATTGCTCTGCTCGCTCCAGCCGAGCTGGGTCTGGAGCAGGCCACCGACCGAGTGCAGGTAGAGGATGTCCGGCATGGACGCCTGCACGTGGCGATGCTGCGTGGGAATGAAGAAGCTCGCGACGAGCACGATCGGCGCGAACGCCCCGGCAATGCGCGCCTTCTTGCGCGTGGGTCGGAGGTACCGGCGCGCCGCGATCACGAGCGCTGTCGAAAGGACGAGGGGTGGCGCCTTGGCCTCCGCGTAGTTGCCGATGTCGGCCCACAGCTGGTTGACGACGCTGTCCATGAAGTTCGACGCGAACAGGGAGACGTCGACGTTCAGGTACGCGTGATACTGCTGGTAGAAGTAGGTCTGGCCGCCGATGGCGAAGGTCGAAAAGATCACGAACAGCACGGCCGCGACCCAGCCGAGCGCGCCGCGTCGCCGGCTCGCCGCGTAGAGCAGCACGCCCCACACCACGACGCTCTCGAGGACCGCGGCGGCGTAGAGGAGCGCGTGCTCGCTCTCGAAAGCGCGGATGCGAGCGCCGCGCCGGACCAGATCGGTCACGAGCACCACCGCCGGCACGGCGAGCAGCACGATCGGAATGATGGGCTTGCGCACCCTCACCCACGCTCGCAGGCGAGCGGTCCGAAGGCTCCCTCGGGTCCGCGGGGGCCTGGACGTCCCCGAGGCCTGCGCGTCGTGAACGGCTTGGGCCAAAGTCCGCGGATCTTAGTCAGCTTTTCCGGAGCGTCACCAATTCGTCGCCCGCGGGTCACGCCGGCCGAAACCAGGTCCGGGCACGGATTTACGCGAAACTACTCGAGAATTTACCTTGACTCGGCGTGAGACGCTCCCCAGGATTGAAACTCGAGGTGAGGAGGATCGATGGCGCCTACGCAGAGCGGCTCCGAGCACGACAATTCGAGCGCCCTCGGTCTGGCTTCGGGGCGGGGCGAGACGGTCCTGATCGTGGACGACGACCCGCTGGTGCGGAGCCTGACGGAGCGCGTCCTTACTCGCCTGGGTTACACGGTCATGGCGGCGGCCGACGGCGCCGAGGCGGTCGAGCTCGTGAGCAAGAAAGGCAACCACGTCGACCTGATGCTCACCGACGTGATCATGCCGCAGCAGAGCGGCCCCGCGCTGCACCAGCGCATCCTGGAGCTCCAGCCCGACGTGAAGGTCATCTACATGTCGGGTTATACGGGTGATCACATCGGTGAGCGCACGACCGACGCTCCGCTCTTGACCAAGCCCTTCACCCTCAAGCAGCTGAGCGACGCCATCCGCGCCGTTCTCGAGGGTCGCGCGATCGCTCAGCCCGACCCCTGAGCCGCACGTTCAGGCTCAACCCTGCGGAGGCACGCTGGTCGGCGCCGAGACGATGCTGACCCTCTCCTCGGCCTCGCGCTTCGAGCTCCTGACGCGCTTGACGATTCGAATGACGCTCTGAATCACGAGCGCTATCGCTCCGGAAATCAAGAGCGCGTTCGTGATCCAGAGCGACACGGCGCCGTGACGCAAGAGCCGGCCGCCCCAGTGCATTAGGTCCGGCAGGCGTGACCAATCCGGCCGCATGCTGAAGTACGACTCGCCGTGGAGCCAAGGGTTGAGCCTCAGATCCACGAAGGAGTAGATCACCAGCAGGACCGCGACGACGATCCAGATCCGGAAGAACCCGCGAACCGAGTCCACCCTTTAATCTAGCACGCGCTAGAGCGACAAACGGTTTGAGCCGGTGCGCTCGCCGCGAAGCGGCCGCGTGGGGTGGGGC
>JAEZYO010000543.1 GCA_023419055.1 Pseudomonadota bacterium
CTTCCGCCACGTAGACGCTGCACTGCTCGTCCACGCGCAGAAGATCCGGGATGAGATCGGTCGGTACGGTGCCGAGCATCTCGCCGTCGCGCGGACGCACGACGTGCACTCGATGCTGCGGCACGAAGAGCGCTCCGTTCCGGAGGACGGGTTCGAGCCTTCGCGGTTGATCGGCCTCCACGTGGCGCGGGAAAACGTGATTGTAGCGGAGCGTCCCCGTGGTCGCTTCGAGCGCGAGCAACGTGCCTGACGCGGAGTTGACGATGAGGAGATCGTCTACCGCGAGCCACACCGACACCGGCGAAGCGAGCCCTGGCTCTTGCTCCCACGCGACCTCACCGCTCTTCCGATCGAAGGCGAGCGCGCCCGTGCCCCGGCGATCGCGCGTCGGAACGACCGCCACGTCGGGCGTGAGCAGCGGCGCTTGCCCGTAGGCGGGACGCTCTTCCAAGTCTTTCACCCAGCGCACCTGCCCCGACCAGAGGTCGACATGGTGGAGCCGCGCCGGCCCGACGGGACCGCCGGAGACCGCGAAGGCGCCGTCGTGATCGATGCCGATATCGCCGGTGAAAGGCAGGCGATCTCGGACGCGCCAGACCGGGTCACCCGTCGCCACGTCGAGCGCCGAGAGCGCGCCGTCGCTGCCGGCGACGAGCAGGAGCTTGCCGGCGCGGCGCAGGCGGAAATTCGTGGGGCGCGGCGCCGAGTAGCGCCAGCGCACGTCGCCCGAGACCAGATCCAGCGCGGTCACGGAGCGATCGCCCTCGGCAACGACCAGGAGCTTGGGGAGCCCGGCGGCGTTCACCACCGCCCCGGCAGCGCCTCCGGCGGCGCGGGGCATGAGGTGCGCGGTGAAGCGCACGTCACCGGTCTCGATGTCGTGCAACACCGTGTCCCCGTCCGCGTGCAAGCGCACCAGCCCGAGCGGCGTGATCACGCTCGAGGCACGCCGGGTCGCGATGCGCCACATCACCTGCCCGCTCGTCCGCTCGAGACAAGCGGTCTCGCGCGGAGATCCCACGAGCACGCGCTGGCCGCACTGAAAGGTCGCGCGCAGGTCGATGTTCGGGATCGTCGCGACCCAGCGCGGCAAAAATCTCATTTTGCCGCCGTGGTCCCAGATCCCCCGCTCGCGCTCGGCCTTCGGTAGCCCGTAGCTGCGGTAGCTGTCGGGCTCCGGGTTCGTGTGCGCGTCGTTCGCGGCCACGACCGCGAGGTCGTCCCGGAGCGCGAGCGCGGATCGACGGAGCGCGCTCAAGCGCAGATTGTGGAGCTGGGTCGGATCGTGGCTCGTGAAGGCGTCGGCGAGCGCGAGCGCGAAGCTTGCCGCAGCGCGAACCAGCGAGCGCGGTTCGATCCCGGGAAGAGTGGTGCCTTCGTTCTCGGAGGCGCCGTTCGTCGCCTTCAGCGTGAGGGCGACGCCTTCTTCGCCGGGGCCGCGGCGAATCGAGAGCTTGACGCCCTCCACGTCTATACGGCGGAAGACGGGCCGCCCGGCGCGCCACGCACCGAGCACGTCCTCCGCCAGCATTACGAGCTTTTCGGCGACCAGAAACGGGTAGGTCGCGGGGACCGCGAGCGTGCGACCGCGCACGGTGACCGACAGCGGCCCGCGCGCGAGCAGGGCGTGCAGGTCGGCACGCTCGAGCGCAGGACGCTCCGAGCGCGCTCCACCGTTCGTGCCGCTCGAGCGGAAGCTCGCCTTCGCCTGGAAGGCGAGCCCCGAGTCGGCGCCTTCTACCGTCTGGGCGCGGCGCTCGACGGGCCGGCGACCGAAGCTCGGCCAGGGACTACCAAGCTCACGCTCGGCGGCAGCGAGAGCGACGACGAGTCCGCGCGGAGCCTCGACGGCGCGTGCGCCCGAGATCGCCGAGACCAGCGCAGCGCGTAGGGCGACCAGGTCGACACGGCGCTCGTGAACCGCCACCGCAGGACAGGCACCCGAGCGGTAGACGCTGATGAGCACGTCACCGCCGTCGGCCTCGAGCCCGATCTCCCAGGCGTCCTCTCCGGCATAGAACGGCACCGTGACTCGGTCGCGGCGACCACGACTCAAAGCGGAAGTAGCACCAGCGAGCTCGCCCAGCAGGCCGAGCGCCTGACCGGCCCCCAAGCGGGAGGTGATGTTGACTCCATCGACGATGACGTCGAAGAAACCATCGAGCGGGGCTAGTGCGGTGGGACGCGAAACTTCGGGGACGGGGCGAACGACGACCTCGATGGCTGACATCGGTGAGCGCGATGGTAGAGACGTCGCACCATTCGCGACACTTTTCAGGACCTTTCGCCCAAGAGTGGACACGGAAGGCCGAGCTGAGTAGGCGAGATCGGAAGCGAGGGTCGGAGCGCTACCCTCACCAGCGAGCTCCACGAAGCCATGGAAAACGAGCCTGAAGGAGCGCCGGGCTCGGGGAGTCTCGCCCGCGGCCCGGCGTCAACAAAAGCGATCCAGGGCACGCTCGCCGGTCTCGGCGCCGCTCTGCCGCTCGTGGTGGTGCTCTACGGGTACACCGTCGACGACGCGCTCATCACGGCGCGAGTGGCGAGCCACTGGTCGAACGGCGAAGGCTATCGCTTCAATAGCTACGGCCCGCCGGTCGACGCGGTCACCCCGCTCGGGTTCGCTCCGCTGCTCGCGCTGTGGGGCCCGGGCTCGCCGCTCGAGATGTTCGAGCGTGCGCGACTGCTCGGGGTGATGAGCTGGCTCGCTGGAGCAGCGCTCCTCGGCGCCCTGCTCGCGAGGACGACTTCGCCTCGAGCTCACCTGCCGGTGCTCGCGGTCCTCGCCGCGTCGGCGCCGCTCGCGGCCTGGGCGAGCTCCGGGATGGAAACCGGCTTCATCACCCTGCTCGGTTGCTGCGCGCTCTCGAGAGGAGCACCCGGAGCGCTCGCCGCCGGGCTCGCTGCTGCGCTCCGTCCCGAGCTCTTGCCCTGGGCCTTCGTGCTCGGCGTGGGACGCAGCGCGTTCGCGGCTCGCGGCCCGGAGCCACGCGCTGTCGCCCTCTCGGTAGTCCTTTCGCTCGCTCCCGCGCTCGCCGTCGCCGTCGTTCGTCAGCTCGCCTTCGGCTCCCCTTCTCCGCTGTCTTTGCTCGCCAAGCCCTCCGATCTTTCGCACGGCCTCCGTTACGCGACGAGCGCTTTCGTCCTGGGAGGCTTGCCGCTGCTCTTGCTCGCGCCGCGAGCGTTCTCGAGGAGCAACGGAGAGACGCGTGTACTCGTGGTCGCGGCCTTCTCGCATTTCGGAGCTCTGCTCTTGGCGGGCGGCGACTGGATGGCGCTCTTTCGCCTCCTGGTTCCGGTGCTGCCCACCATCGCGCTCGCAGCGGCTCGCCTGGCTGAGCGCTCGAGCTCCGCCGCGCTCGTGCTCCGCTCGCTCCTCGCTCTGGCGGCGTCGCTCCTCGTGCTCGTCGATACCGGGTTGCCCGCGCGCCACGTGTTACGCCACCGCCTCGCCTTGATCGAGGAGGCCGCGCCCCTCCTCGTCGGCGCGGAGAGCGTCGCCGCCCTCGACGCCGGCTGGGTCGGCGTGGCAACGGACCGGACGATCGTCGATCTCGCCGGTGTCACCGATCCGGTGATCGCGGCGCTGCCCGGCGGTCACACCAGCAAACGCGTGCCCGAACCGCTTCTGGTCGGGCGAAACACGCAAGCCTGGATCTTGCTCCTCGCGCCGGACGCGGCTCCCGAGCGCGACTGGCGAGACTCCACCTTTGCTCGCGTGGTGGAGCAACGCCTGGCCGCGATGCCATTCGCTGCTGAATTCAAGTTGGCGGGGGTCCTGCCGCTCGGCGGAACTCGCCAGCGCTACATCGTGGTCAGGCGCTGAGTCTCACCCGCTGTGCGCCTCGCCGCCGTCGACGAAGAGCACGCTGCCGTTCAGCCAGTACGTGCACGGCTGAGCCAGGGCGACGAGCGCGTTCGCCACGTCGACGGGTTCGGTGAGCCGGTGCGAGGGGTTCTTGCGGAGCGCCACCTGCCGCATCACCTCTGCGCTCGGGATCTTGTTCATGGCCGGAGTGTCGGTGACTCCGGCGCAGATCGCGTTCGCGGTCATGCCGCGCGGCCCGAGCTCGTACGCGAGCTGCCGGACGTGCGACTCGAGCGCCGCTTTCGCCGCGCTGACGGCCCCGTAGCCCTGCCAGATCTGGCTCGAGCCGGTGCTGGTCATGGCAAAGATGCGTGAATGTTCGCCCAAGAGGTCGCGTTCGAGCGCGCCCTGAACCCAGTACACGAGGCTGTGGGCCATCACGTCGAGCGTCATCTCGACCTGCTTCTGGCTGATGCTCTCTCCGGGGTCGGCGGCGGCGAAGGGGCGCAAGGTCCCGAACGCGAGCGAGTGCAAGAGCACGCGAAGTCGCTCGTTCTTGCCGCGCTCCACGAAGCGGCGCTTCACTTCGCCGAGCACCTCGTTGCGCTTGTCGGCGTCGGCGGCGTTCACGTTGAAGAACCAGGCTTCTCGGCCGAGCTCCTTGATGCGTGAGACCACCCGCTCCACGTTCGGGAGCGTGGCGCGGCGATCGAGGTGGACGCCGACGATGTCGACGCCTGCCTCCGCTAACTTCAAGGCACAGGCTTCACCGAAGCCGCTGGATGCGCCGAGGATCAACGCCCAACCGTCGAGCTTGGGCACGGGCACGCTGGGAGCATGGTTCATGGTCGACCCAGCTCTGCTTACTACAGTTTGCGGAGCGCCGACGGCGGTAGCGAGTCGATGTGCGACGGCAATGGCCATGCCCCACCGACGGCGTCGGCCTTTTCCCGCACGAAACGCGCAATCTTCCGGAACGGCACGCCCGTTGGACAGATGCGCTCCTTCTGCGCGAGCACTTCGTCGTCGACGAAGCCGAAGCTGTAGGCGGCAGCGCGATAGTCCGGCATGCTGCGGGAGCCGGCGAGCACGAGCGGCATCAATCCTCGGTAGGCCCCTCCCGAGCGCGCGATACGATCCGCTTCCCCTCGATCACAGAGGCCACACGCCACGCAGCGCTGGAATTCGGGGAGCATGTTGCGCTCCTCACTCGTAACGGGTGGCAGGCCGTCCTCGTCGTAGCGACTCCGGAACGCGGCGATGCCGTCGACGCGACGAGTCACGAGCCGCTTCAACAAGCTTTGCACCAACGCGCCGGCCAGAAGGAAGAGCGCTTTCAGACGAGCACTCATGAAAGAACTCTAGCGCCGGACCGCCCGCCTCGAGGGGATAACTTTCGCGAGCGCTCGTAAGACGTGAACGACGAGCGATGGAAACGGGTAACAGTGACGTCACGGGGAGACGGCGTTACGCCCGGTGTTACGCTCGCAAATACGCGAAATTCATTAGTTATTTCGGTGGCACGAACCCTGCTGAAGGACCTCCCCGAAGCCGGCCGCTGGCACGGCTCCCAAGGAGCTTACGCAATGTTCTCCACCGCCACCGTCGAAGATTCTTCTCCCCGCTCTTCGGTCTCCGCCAAGACGACTCGCTCGTACCCCGGGTGTGACGAACAGACGCTCCTCGCGGGCCTGCTCGTCGACGACGCGGCCGCCTGGCGCGAGTTCAACACCCGCTACGCCCGCCTGATCTACGCCTGCATCAGTCGCGTGACCGCGCGCTTCGGCAGCGTGGTGCACACGGACGCGGTCGCCGAGGTCTACTCGATGCTGTGCCTCGGCCTGCTGTCGAACGACAAGAGCAAGCTCCGGAGTTACGAGGCCGGCCGTGGCAGCAAGCTCGGCACCTGGCTCGGTCTGCTCGCCACCCACACGGCTTACGACTACCTCCGCAGCGTTCGACGCACCCCGAAGTATGCCGATCTCTCGGAGGCCGAACAGCTCTCGAGCGATCTGCCGGATCCGTCCGAGCAAACTTTGGTGCGCGAGCGCGCCGCCATCGCGGCCTCGGTCCTCGAGGAGTTCTCCGAAAAGGATCGTGAATTCGTCCGCCTCTACTACGGCGAGGGTCTGAGCCCGGAGGCGGTCGCGGAGAGCCTTCGGATCAGCATCAAGACCGTCTATTCGAAGAAGCACAAGATTCAGCGCCGGCTCGAAAGCCTGCTCGGCGAGCCCGGCCTGTGCGCCGCCTGACCCAGACGCGCGCGCCTGTGGTAGACGGGGCGACGTGCGCGGCGTCGCCCGTTCCTTCGCCTGGCTCGCAGCCCTAGCGCTCCTGCCCGGCCCGAACCTCGGCTGCCAGCCGTCTCGGGCGCCGAGCGAGCCCTCCGAGCAGGCGAAAGGCAGCGCCCGCGTCTCGCGTCGTGTGGTGGACGACCGGCCGCCCCTAG
>JAEZYO010000013.1 GCA_023419055.1 Pseudomonadota bacterium
CGCTCATTCACCGAGCACCCTTCCAGCGACGAGCACCCGGCCGTTCACCAGGTCACGAGCCGGGAGGTCGCGCTTACCTTCCAGTTGACCCGACACGAGCTCGAGCGTTCCCTCGCCGGTACCGACCCAGACTCGGCCGCCGTCTACGCCCAAGACCCCCGGCGCGAGCGCGAACGGAGCCAGGCTCGGAAGCGCTTGGGTCAGGCGGAGCTGCTTCCCGCCGAGCGAGGTGATGGCACCTGGTCGCGGAGCCAGGCCGCGCACTTGTCGAGCGATCGCGCGAGCGGGTCGCTTCCAGTCGACCAGGGTGTGCTCGCGCTCGATGGGCGGTGCATGCGTCGCGAGCGCCGCGTCTTGCGGCACGGCGGCGAGCTCGGACCTGAGCACGCGTGGCAGATCGCTCTCCACGACCTGGGCTGCGAGGTCGGCCAGACGCTCGGTGAGCGAGCCCGTCGTTTCGTCCTCTGCGAGCGAAAGCGCGTGACGCGAGTAGACGGGGCCCGTGTCGAGGCCCTCGTCCATTTGCATCAGCGAGATGCCGGTCTCTTTCTCACCCTCGATGATGCTCCACTGAATCGGGGCCGCTCCGCGGTAGCGCGGAAGCAGCGACGCATGCAGGTTCAAACATCCGAGGCGCGGAGCCGTGAGGACGTCGGCTGGCAAGATCCGTCCGTAGGCGATCACGAGCCCGACGTCGGGCTCTAGCTCGCGCAGCCAGGCGGAGAGCTCTCCTGTTCGCACCTTTTTGGGCTGATTCACGAGCAACCCGAGCTCGCGCGCCTTGACCTTGACGGCGGGCTCCTGAAGCTGCAAACCGCGGCCAGCTGGCCGATCCGGCTGCGTGACTACGCCCACGACCTCCGCCACTCGGGTGAGAGCGAGCAGCGACGGCACGGCGATCGGCGGAGTTCCGAAGAAAACAGCGCGCACCGCCCGCCTATAGTGCGCCGAGTCGCGGACGCAAAGCCCTCGACGCCCGGGTCTGCGGGTGCGACATATCGTCGTGCTTGGTCGCGAGCCTCGAGGGCTTCCTAGTGGCGCTTTGCACCGGGGTGGTTACGTTCTCGCAGACACGACACTTACGGCGCTGCTAGAACCTCCCGTAGCATCAGTAAGTAGACTGGCTCTCGCGTCCAACCGGAGACTCCATGAGCGATAAGAAGAAGCCGCCGATCAACCCCACGCCTCCTCCGCCCACTGAAGACGAGATCAAGTTCGGAGACGAGCTGCCCGTCCTCCCGATTCGTAACGCCGTCCTCTTTCCTGGTGCTGTCGCTCCGTTCGACGTCGGTCGCGAGAAGAGCGTCGCGCTGGTGGAAGACGTGCACAACCTGACGAGCCCGGTGATCGCCATCTTCGCGCAGCGCGATCCGTCGACGGACGATCCGAGCTCCGATGACCTTTACCCGGTCGGGTGCGCCGCGCGCGTCCTCAAGGCGCTCAAGCACTCGAGCGGCAACTACTCGCTGATCCTGCAGGGTCTGACCCGCATCCGGCTCGACACGCTCACGCAGTCCTCGCCCTACCTTCGGGCGCGGATCACGCGCGTGGAGACGCCGAACACGGAGGACGTCGAGGCCGAAGCGCTGGCGATGAGCCTGCGCGACGTCGCCAAGCAGGTGATTCAGCTCATGCCCGAGCTGCCTCGTGAGGCAGGCTCCCTGATTGATTCGATCCAGGCGCCGGGTGCGCTCGCCGATCTCGTCGCCGCGAACCTGGACGCGCCGGTCGAGGAGAAGGCTCAGCTCATCGAGACGGTGGAAGTGAAGGAGCGCATCAGGAAGGTGCTGAAGCTCCTCACTCGCCAGCTCGAGATCCTGAAGATGCGCGAGCGCATCAACTCCCAGATCAAGGAGGAGATGGGCAAGAACCAGCGCGAGTACGTGCTCCGCCAGCAGCTCAAGGCCATCAAGGAGGAGCTCGGCGAGGACGACGGCGATCAGGGCGATCTCGACGGGCTCGAGGAACGCATCGCCAAGGCGAACCTCCCGAACGAGGCGGACAGCGTCGCGCGCAAGCAGCTCAAGCGCCTGCGCTCGATGCAGGTGGGGAGCGCCGAGTACACGGTGGTCCGCACCTACCTCGACTGGATCCTCGATCTTCCGTGGAGCAACGCCACGGACGACATCATGGACATCGCGGCCGTGCGCCGCGTGCTCGACGAGGATCACTACGGCCTCGACAAGGTGAAGAAGCGCATCGTCGAGTACCTCGCGGTCCGCAAGCTGAAGAAGGACAAGAAGGGTCCGATCCTCTGCTTGATCGGCCCGCCCGGCGTCGGCAAGACCTCGCTCGGTCGCTCCATCGCGCGCTCGCTCGGACGAAAGTTCGTGCGCGTCTCGCTCGGCGGCGTGCACGACGAGGCCGCCATCCGCGGTCACCGCCGCACGTACGTCGGCGCGCTGCCCGGCCAGATCATCCAGGGCATGAAGAAGTCCGGGACCATCAACCCCGTCTTCATGATGGATGAGGTGGACAAGATCGGGCACGACTTCCGCGGCGATCCGAGCGCGGCGCTGCTCGAGGTGTTGGACCCCGAGCAGAACAACACCTTCGCCGATCACTACCTCGAGATCCCGTACGACCTCTCGAACGTGATGTTCGTCGCGACCGCGAACGTGGCGGATCCGATCCCGCCGCCCCTCCGCGATCGTATGGAGATCCTCGAGATCCCGGGCTACACGCGGCGCGAAAAGCTCGCGATCGCGCGCCAGCACCTGATCCCGAAGCAGCTCGAAGAGCACGGCCTGAAGCCGGAGCAGCTCCAGATCACGGACGAGGCGGTCGAAGAGGTCATCGAGCACTACACGCGTGAGGCCGGCGTGCGCTCGCTCGAGCGCACCATCGCCAGCGTCATCCGTGGCGTCGCGGTGAAGGTGGCCGAGGGCGACACCTCGGCGCGCGTCATCAAGAGCGAGGACGACCTCCGCGAGTTCCTCGGACCGATCAAGTTCACGAGCGACGTGGCGGAGCGCACCGAAGAGACGGGCGTCGCGACGGGTCTCGCGTGGACGAGCGTCGGCGGCGAGATCCTCTTCATCGAGGTCACGCGCATGTTCGGTAGCGGCAAGATGCAGCTCACCGGGCAGCTCGGCGACGTCATGAAGGAGAGCGCGCACGCGGCCCTGAGCTACGTGCGTACCAACGCCGAGAAGTACGGCATCCCGAAGGATTTCCTCGAGAAGAGCGATCTTCACGTGCACATCCCGGCGGGTGCCATGCCGAAGGACGGGCCCTCCGCGGGTATCACCATGTTCACCGCCATCGTCTCGCTGCTCACGGGGATCCGCGTGCGGCACGACGTGGCGATGACCGGCGAGATCTCGCTCCGCGGTCGGGTGCTCCCGATCGGCGGCGTGAAGGAGAAGATCCTCGCGGCTCACCGCGCCGGCATCAAGCGCGTGCTCCTGCCCGACCGCAACAAGGCGGATCTCGAGGAGGTGCCGAGGGAGGTGCGAGACGAGCTCGAGTTCGTGTTCGTGAGCAAGCTCGACGAGGTGCTCGCGGCCGCTCTCGAATCGATCCCGCAGCCGAGCCAGGCCTACCTCGACTCGCTGAAGGTCGAGAACCAGCCCTCGACGAACTGAGTCGAGTCAATTCCGGTAAGCCGAAGGCGCTTCACTTCTCGGAGTGAGGCGCCTTCGGTGTTTTGTGGCGCCGCCGCCTCGTCCTAGGTGGAAGGGTGCCGCGCGCGTGCGCGGGATCTTGATCCCTGGGGGTTATATTTCGGCGTTTTCCCCGGCGCTCTGCTCACGGTCGCTTCGGACGATGAGCTGGCTTCGAAGCGGGTGTTTGACGGCTTGCGGGCCGGCGCTCGGGTTCAGCGCTACTGCGCGAGCGGCCACCGTCGTCGTGAACTCCCGAGGTCCGGCGACTCCACACGCGTGCAACATCGAGCAAGCCTTCGCGGCTGCCAACGCGGACGCCGCGGTCGGCGGGTGCAGGCGAGGACCAGATCGTCGTCTTCCCTGGGTTGGGTGTGATCGAGCCTTCCGACCCACTCTACGTCACCGAGGGCTGAAGCTCGCCGGGTCAGCTGCGGGCAACCGGGCTGTCTGCGAAATTCAGGACTTCGTCCCTGGCGCCTTCATGACTTCGAGCTCGCGTTCGAGCTCTCGGAGGCGGGTGACCGTGTCTTCCGAGCCGCCACGCTGATCTCTGACGAGCCCCAAGTCGTCGTCGAGGAGACGTTGCACGTTGGCCGCTGTGGTGACCAGATCCTCGATGCCGAGGAGCTTTGTGAGCCTTCGCTGTAGCCTCACTGCGCGAGCGCGTGCACGTGCGATCAGGACTGGCAGGCCGTCGGTTGTACGGAACCCGTTTCGGTCGGGGAGAGAGCGGCGAGGGAAGCGGCGGCGGAGAGCCTGGAGAAGGCGGGGCGGCTGGTCACCCGTCGGCTGGTGGCACAGCTGGTTCGGTCTCCTCGGGGGGAACGGCTCCGTCGCCTGGAGGCTCGGCGGGGGGCGGATGACGCCGAAGGCGGAGAAGGGCCGGCAGAGGGGCGCGTCTCCCGGCAAAGTGCGGGGTTGCGTGCGGCATCGTCGCCGGAGGCCGCGAGAACCTCGGGTGGCTCTCGCTCGGCCTCGCGTTCGCAGCATGGCTGCGTCGAGAACGACGGCGAGCGTGAGCTTTTGTCGGCGGGTAAGGCGCCCTTCCCATCGCTCCTCGACCCAGAAACAGGGCGTCTCGTCTCACTCGCTTGCCACGGCAAGGCCGCTTCGGATACTCCTCGGAGTAATACGGCTGGGTCGCATCATGAAGAAGACGCGTGGGTTGTTTCGTGCGGGTGTGTGTGCTCTAGGTCTGGTTTCGATGGTATCCGCGGCTGCCGCCGAGGAGCCACCGGCACCGCCGGCAGGAACGGCGGCTCCGGCGGCCACGCCGCCGGACCTCGTGCGCCTGAAGAACGGCGGTATGCTGCGAGGGACCATCAGCGAAATGGTGCCGAACGACTACGTGGTCATCGTCACTGTCACGGGTGAGTCCAAGCGGCTGGCGATGAGTGACGTGCAGTACGCCGGACCCGCCGCCGAGGAGCCGAGGAGCTACCCGGAGCCGGAAGCGGCTGCACCCCCGCCCGCGCCGAAGCCCGCGCCCAAGCGCGTGGACGACGACGATGACGTGAGGCCCGAGATCACGGTTCACGCCGACGAGGCACGCTTGTCTCTGACCACCGAACCCGACGGGTACACGTTCCACAAGCGTACGAGCTCGGCGGTCGTCCGAAGCGGGTCAGCGATCGCCGTGGGGGAGGGCTACCGTGAGATGTGCACGGCCCCCTGCGAGGTCTCGATCGCTTCTGGGACCTACACCTTCGGCGTATCGAAGCCGGGTAAGAGCCCCGTCTCGACGTCGGCGGTGACGGTGCCTGGGGGGAGCTCGGAGCTGCACGCGACGTACGAAGACCGAACCGGGAT
>JAEZYO010000548.1 GCA_023419055.1 Pseudomonadota bacterium
AAGTCCACCGCTTGGTGGAGCCATACACGCTCCAAGAGCCGCTTCGGGTGGGGCCCACGTTGCCCGTGAACGCCAGGACCTCGTATTGGCTGTTCTGATCGACCGACACGGCCAACCAGCCCGAGCGACCCTGATTCAGTCCCTGTGACCAGGAAGCGACGCACAACGCCGGGGAGTTATAGTGACCGCCGGGAATGTTCGTGTTGTCCTCGGGCCTGAGCGGCGCCCAGTTGTTCTTCCAGACACACTCGGGATCGGGCCCGCCGTCCCAACAACGCAGCTCCTGAGACAACGAGCCAGGCGCTCCCGGCGCATCGTCTCCCGCCTCCGCGCCGCAGCCGAGCGCTGCGACACAGAGCGCCGACGCCATCGCATACCGATAGATCCCAAAGCTTCGCATGTGCTTCCTCCGTCAAAAAAGGTGCTGCAACACCAGCCGACTGACAGCGCTCCTGACCCGGTCGCAGCGAGGGGACCCCGGAGGCTCGGATTTCGAGCGCGAAATGCGACGCGATCAATCGGCGTGTCGCAGCGCTGCTTGGTCACTTTCGTCACTCGTGTGATGCCCGGCAACTTCGGTGCTTTGACGCTCGAAGGTGGCCAAAGATCCGAGCTGCCGGGCGTAAGGCGCGAGCGCTCGACTGCTAAGAGCCGGTCCTACGCGGCTCCGCGCGTTCGGCGCGTTGCCTTGCGAGCTTGCTTCGCTTTCGCTCCGCTGGCGCGGAGGAGCGTGCCGTTGTGATTGCAGCCGATGGGCACTGCGGTGCGGATATAGGAGGTCGTGCCCGTGGAAGAGAGCGGGTTCGGCTCCGCGCCACTCTCTCCGCTGAGCGCCGCGGCACCCAAGTCGTGAACCATCAGGGAGCTGCTCTGAGCGCCGTCCGCAGCGTTGGCGGCGGCCGCCGTGCCCAGGCTAGCCAGCATCAAAGACCCGACAATCATGCTCTTCTTCTTCATTGGAACCTCTCCTCTTTCGTGACGCGAACCAGCCGCAAACAGGAGGCGGTTCGCGAACATCCTCTTCAGCAAGGGGCATGCCCGCGGGGGCGAACCTGATACGCGCTTGGAGTCGAGGAAGACGCAGGTCAAAGGCCGGGGCGCACTCGATACGTGTGCCGAAGTCGGCACAAGTGGTGTCGAGTTCGGCACAGATGCGGTGCCAGCGTGATTCGCCGCACGAGCGCGGCGCGCGAGCACGCATCATGTTAATGACTGACAGGCGATGCCCAAGAAGCCGCAGCGTTCGGAGTTGGCTGGTGAGCTCCTCCGGCTGTCGTACGTCGCGTCGACGTCGGGCGACCATCAGCTCTCTGAAACGCACGCGCGTGACGCCGTCGTCGCGCTCGCTCGCGCGGGCCGCGGCAGCGAGGTCAGACGGCAGCGCGTGCGCGCATGGCTCGCCCTGGCTACGAGCGCTCGGCTTCAGGGTCGCTACGCGGACACCTCGAAGTACGCGCTGCGGGCGCTCCGTCTCGCTGAAGCTGCATTCGGGAAGCGCAGCGTGGAGGTCGCCGCCTGCCTGAACGAGCTCGGGATGAGCTGCAAGTACCGGGGGCGCTTCGTCGAGGGAGCGCGGCTCTACCGCCGGGCCCTTCGCATCTTCGAGGGGCACTACGGAGCGGACCATCCTGAGCTCGCGCCTCTGCTCCACAACCTCGGCGGGCTCGAGCACGCGCGCGGCCGCGCGGCCCGCGGAGAGCCGTTTGCGCGCCGCTCCGTGGCGCTGCGGGAGGCGGCGTTCGGGCCCGAGCACCCCCTGGTCGCACAGGATGCCGCAGCGCTCGCCGCCATCCTCGACGCTCGAGGGAAGCGCCGGGAGGCGGAAGCGCTCTACCGGCGTGCGCTCGACGTCTTCGTGCGCGTGTACGGACCGTCGCACCACGAGGTCGGCTTCACCATGAGTAACCTCGCCGCGTTGCTGTACGCACAGGGCAAGCTCGACGCTGCGGCACGCCTGTTCCGTAAAGCGATAGGGATGCTGGAGCAGCTCCTCGGCTCGGCCCATCCGGACCTGGCGCTCGCGATCAACAACCTGGGTGTGCTGCGTCTGAGCCAAGGCAAGCGGGCCGCTGCTCGCCGGCAGCTAGAGCGAGCCCTCTCGATCTACGAGGCAACGCTCGACCCCGATCACCCTGCGCTCTCGGCCTGCCGAGAGAACCTGCGATCCTGCTCGTGATCCCGACCTCTGGCCTCGGGCGCCAACGCGGCGAGCCGCTCACTCCTCGTTTCGTGGCTCGCCTTCGATCTGCGAGTACGTCCGCGAATCGAGCCCTTCACGCTCCATGAAGCGCCGCAATTGAGTGCGGTGCCAGCCGAGCAGGCGCGCGGTGCGCGAAACGTTGCCCGCTGTGCGACGTAGCAGCTCTTCGACCTTACGCCTCTCCTCGAGCGCGTCGCCGGCCGGCGACGCTGAGGGCGCTGCAGGGTCCGCGTGAGGCGCTGGGACGGAGGTCGTCCGCGCTGCCAGTGGTTCGTCGAAGGCTAGCCCGGCCTCTTCGTCCAAGTGGGAAAGTTTGAGGAGCGTGCTGCCGGCCTCGACCGCGGCGTGGCTTGCCTCGCTCATCGCTGCCATCAATTCGCGCACGTTGCCTGGCCAGGCTCGCAGCAGGCAAGCCTCCACCACCACGGGCGAGAGCTCGAGGGACGAAGACACGCGCGCCGTGGCTCGCTGCATGAGCCAGGGAATTTCCTCCAGTCGCTGGCGCAGCGCCGGGATGCCGACCGACGGCCGCGCCAGCCGAAAGTAGAGATCCTCGCGGAACTTGCCTTGCCGGACGAGCTCTCGGAGATCGCGCAGCGTGGCGGAGCAAACCCGGACGTCGACCGAGTGAGCCTGGCTGCTCCCTACGGGAGTGACCTCGCGCAGCTCGAGCACCCGCAGCAGCTTGGCCTGCAGCGCCAAATCGAGCTCGCCGGCTTCGTCCAGGAACAAGGTGCCGCCGTCGGCGCTGCGGAAGAGCCCAGCCTGGTCGGCGTGAGCGCCCGTGTAGGCGCCCCGCCTGGCGCCGAACAGGATGGACTCCGCGAGCTCACGAGGGATCGTGGCGCAGTTCACCGCGACGAAGGGGCCCGCCGCGTGCTCGGTGGCCGCGTGATAGATGCGGGCGAAGACCTCCTTGCCGACGCCGGTCTCACCCGTCAGGTGTAGATCTCGACCGGCGCGGGCGAGCTGCTCGGTGCGGGTGACGGCTTCACGCAGGACGGGTCCGATGACGCTTCCGTGCTCGATGGCGACGCTCGTGCCGAGGTAGGGCCTGACGTCGTGCAAGAGTAAGAAGACGCTGGCGCCGATGCGAAGGATGCGAAGCGCGGCGCCGGTCACGCTCCCTTCGATCCGAACGCCGTCGACGAAGGTGCCGTTCTTGCTGCCGAGGTCGGTCACGGTGAAGTCGCCGTCGGCGTGAGTCACGTGCGCGTGCAGGCGGGAAACCGACGCGTCCTTGAGAGCAATCGGCAGCCCCTCTTGGCGACCGAGCTCGAGCGGCCGCCGCCCGAGCACCGCCACCGCCATGCAGGGCTCGGTGCCGCTGAAGACCAACGCGATGCCTGGTATGGGCTCGCCCGCGCTCGCGAGACGAGACGAAGGAGCACCTAGTTCACTGGTGGAATCCATGACAAGAAGCGGCGTCTCGGGGGATCACCCCACGGGTTGTGATTGTTAAGCGTATTTTTTAACAGATCCAAGCGAAGGTCTGCGAACCTGTAGGACTCAAACGCTCGGATGCATAGGTATGGATTGGAGGACAGGGCGGCCGCTCCTCTGTTGCAGGAGGAACGGACCCGGATCTCTGCCCATGCTCCCACGCCGGTAGAACCGCAGGAGCCGGCGCCGGGCTCTGGCGCGATCTCGCCACGGGAACCACGAACCGCCACGGCGGCGAACTTCTCGGAAGATCATCTCGCGGTGCAACGGCTGACTCGGCTCGGGATGGTCGCCTGGCCGGCCTTCGTCCTGCTCGACCTCTACATGGTCTTCATGGTCTACCCCGGGGCGCCGCTCTGGCCGTTCCTCGTCTACCGGATTGTGGGAGAGGTCATGATGGTGGGGCTGCTCTCGTTCAGCCTGTCACCCCGCACGTCGTTGCCGCTGCTGCGGACGCTCAACGGCGGCATGGCCACCGCCTGCAGCGCGCTCATCTCGCTGATGGCGCTGCACATCGGCGGCGTCTCCTCCGCCTATCTCCACGGCATCTCGATCGTCATCATGGTGCAATCGATCATGGTGCCCGCACCGTGGCGGGAAATTTTGAAGATTGCTGCGCCTTGTGCGCTCAGCTTTCCCTGCGTCGTCGGCGTGGCCATGATGACGCGCGCCGACCAACCGGGGGCCAGTGCCAATCTCATCGCGAGCTTCTTCGCGAACTACACGTTCGTCCTCGGCACCGTGGTCGTCGGCGCGGCCGCGGGACACACGGTTTGGGCCGCGCGCCTTCAGCTTTACCAATCACGCCGACTCGGCCGTTATCGTCTGGAGGCACGCATCGGCGAAGGCGGCATGAACGAGGTCTGGTTGGCCTGGGACCAGAGCCTGCGCCGTCGGGTGGCGTTGAAGATCCTCCGAGTGCTCGAGAGCACGAGCCGGCGCACCGTGGCGCGCTTCGAGCGCGAAGCGCTCGCGATGAGCCAGCTCAGCTCCCCCAACACCGTGCGTGTGTTCGACTTCGGTGCCAGCGACGACGGCGTGTACTACATCGCGATGGAGTACCTGAACGGAATGGACCTGGCCAAGCTCGTCCGTAACGTGGGGCCGCTGCCGCCAGAGCGCGTCGTGTACCTCGCCGTGCAGGCTTGCCGTTCCCTCGCCGAGGCGCACGCCGCCGGGGTGATCCATCGCGACATCAAACCAGCCAATCTGCTCGTGACGCGGCTCGGAGACGAGTTCGACGTGATCAAGGTGCTGGACTTCGGCATCGCTCAGCTCGGCTCGAACGCAGAGACGGTGCACACCCGAACCATCGCGGGCACGCCGGCGTTCATGGCGCCAGAGGCCTGGCTCAGCGGACACATCGATCAGCGGAGCGACATCTACTCGCTCGGAGCGACCCTGTACTTTCTCTTGACCGGGGAGACGCCCTTCAGCCACGTGGCGGACAGCAGCTTGGTAGCGGCACATTTCTCGGGAACGCCCCTTCGGCCCTCCGCGGTGTCGCGTCGGCCCATCCCGAGGGAGCTCGAGGAGGTCGTGCTGCGCTGCCTGGCCAAGGTTCCAGAGCAGCGCTACGGCACGGTGCAAGACGTCTCCGCGGCGCTCGCGCGCAGCCTGCAAACGACTTGGACCGCGGAGCAGGCTTCCGCGGCGTGGCACACGCAGCTGGCGCTGCCCTCCATGGCCGAGGGTGGGGCGGCTCCGAAGACACGCACGGAGCCACCCCACGCCGAACCAACGCAGTCGTTCGTGCGCTGAGCAGCGACTCAGCCGGAACGACGTCGATTCAGTTGACCACCGCCTCGGTCCTGACGTTCACCTTCCGCGTCGCGTTCGAAGGGTCCCGGCCCGTGAACCCCACGCGGTACGTCTTGCCCGCCTTGAGCTGACTCGTGAAGCTCAGCGCCGGCGGGTTGCAGTAGGCGCTCCAGCCGCCTCCGGCCGCGTGGTACTTGCCGCTCACGGTCTGGTCGGCGAGCGTGACCCACGAGGAGCCCTGCTTCTCGAACAGGAGGGCGCGCACCTTGCTCGCTTCACACGCCGCCTTGGTACCCGGATCCGAATCGGCCCAGGTCACGTAAATCCCGCCGGATTGAATGTTGCCGAGACCGACATAGTAGGGAGACAGGTTCGCGATCTCGACGACTTGGCCCTTGTAGCACTCCGGCGGGTTGTACGTGCGAGGGCTCGTGTAATCCAAGAAGCCCACGCCCTGAGCCGAAATCGGCGCCGTCACGCAGGTCGCGTCGAGGTTCTCCTCGAGCTCGGCGATCTCTTCGACACTCGCCGTGTCGACAGAGCAGCCCGCGAGCCCCAAACCGATTAGCGCGAAGATGGAGATGTGCTTGATCATTCGAGTATGTTCCCTTCCAATTAACGCCCACGCGCGACGTGTGTCCGCGCACGAATCCGCGAGTCCGTCGTGCGGCGAGGGCCGCTAGAGCGCGTCCTCGCGACGATTCGCGGATGGCCTTAGAGCAACGGGCATGCCACCGTTCCTCACACACGCGGAGAGAAGGCTCTCGAGGACGGCGGCTCGCGCAATCGGGCTGATTTCTAGGCGCGGCGTGCGGTGCGCGCCGTTCGACTAGAGCGCTCGCTACCGGAGTAGCCGCCCAGTATCGACGCCGTATTCGTGCCAGGATCGGCACAGTTCGCGGTGCCAGCTTCGGCTCCACGCCTCGCGACGCCGTGACTTCGGCCTACGCCTTCGATCGGCCGCTCGTTCTTCGACTACCGGCGGTCCGTCTTCACTGTTTCTCGCGAAACGCAATGGTGTGAATGCTGAAGCATCCCCTCATATGATGCCGAGCATTTCGCGCGAAAGTTCGTGCTCGGAGACGATCTTGCCGAAGGCTTCCATCAACGGCTGAAGGCGCTCGTCGCGAAGGTTTGGCAACGCCGAATACCAATAACAACCTTGACGAAATAGGGAATGCGTTCGTCGCTTCACGGTATTGACCTTCAAGTACTTATCCAAACCAAGCTGCTTCGCTGGCGGCCCCCAGCAACGTGAGCAAGCCTTGGGCGAAGGCGGCGAGCATCAGCAGCCGATCGCGTCGTGCCGGGTCCTTGATGTGAGTGCTGGACAGACCGAGGCCAAAGCGCAGG
>JAEZYO010000128.1 GCA_023419055.1 Pseudomonadota bacterium
ATGCGCGGCTTGCCGCGGCTCGCCGACTATCAGCTCACGTCTGGCTCGATTCAGACGGTTCCGGGTGCCGAGGGCGACATCTGGATCACGAACGCCAAGGACGTCTACCGCTCCAAGGACTCGGGCCAGAGCTTCGCCTCGCTCGGCTCCGTGGAAGAGAGCCACGGGCTCGGCTTCGGCAAGGCGCGCGAAGGGCAGACGTACCCGTCCGTCTACCTGATCGGCAAGGTGAGCAGCGTCTACGGGTTCTTCCGCTCGGACGACGTCGGCAAGACCTGGGTTCGGATCAACGACGATCAGCACCAGTACGGTCACACCAACGTGATCATCGGCGATCCGCGCATCTTCGGCCGCGCCTACGTGGGAACCGGCGGTCGCGGGATCCTCTACGGCGATCCGAGCCAGTGAACGGCGGGCTCAGCCGAGCAGGCGTTCGACGGCCCAGTACGCGGCGACGCCTGCTATGACGACCGACGTCGGCGCGAGCACGAGGGCGAGAGTCCGCTCCCGGCTCGCGAACAGTCCGAGGAGCACCAACAGCGCGGCGACCACGGTGAGCTGACCGAGCTCGACGCCGACGTTGAAGGCCAGGAGCGACGTCACCAGCGACTCTCCGCTCAAGCCCACCTCCGAAAGGGCGCCGGCAAATCCGAGCCCGTGCAGCAGCCCGAACGCGAACACCACGGACCAACGGTGCGAGGTGTTGCCTCGTTTGATCAGGTTCTCGATCGCGACGAAGCCGATCGAAAAGGCGATCAGTGGCTCCACGACTTGACCCGGAACCCTGACCAAGCCGAGCGCGCCGAGCCCGAGCGTGAGCGTGTGAGCGAGCGTGAAGCTCGTGAGCTGGAGGAGCAGCGGTCGGAACGCGCGGCAGCCGAGCACGAGGCACACCACGAAGAGCACATGGTCGAGGCCCCCAGGAAGAATGTGCTCGAAGCCGAGCTTCGAGTACCGGACGAACGAGCTCCCGAAGCTCTCGCTCACGAACCCTTCGGTTCTCGGACTAGCAGTGGACGGCGCGGGCGCCGGAGGAGGAGCGGCTCGGGGTTCGTCAGCCACGGGGACGGACTCGCTCGCTGCCGGCGCTGCAGGCTCGAACTGCTCGGGGCCGCCTTCTTCCCAGGCGCGAGCGACCTCTGATTCCCCGAACACGTACGGCGGCGAAAAATTGCCGCCTTCCAGGAGAATGCTCCGCTGTGAAAAAGAGCTGCCTTCGGGTTCCCGGACACTCAACACGAGCGCCCTGAGGCGCTCTCCCACGAAAATCCGGAGCTTTTGGGGGCGCGCCTCGAGCGGCAACCGCAGAGTCACGAGGTCCCCGGGCACGGCGCCGTCACCCGAGAAGAGCTCCTTGATCGAGAGCTCGGGCGTGCGTGGACGGCCGTCGATCTCGAGCCGGAGCTCTTCACGCACGAGCTCCAGGAGCGCCGCTTCCCGAACCTTGCCCGCCCCGGCCGCCTGGGTCAGCTCGGGATCCAGGATGAGATCGCCGGCCAGGCGCTTCGATTCGAGCCGCAGCGACAAGCGATCGATGGTGAGGTCGTGCGCGGCCGCGTGACGCGCCGTCGAGAGGAGCGCGACCGCGAGGTACAAGCAGAGGATCCAGAGCCGAGTGGCTGCCCCGAATTTTGATCCGTCGCGCATGAGGGCCGATCACTAGAGGGGTCGAGGGGCGAAAACCTTGCACGGAGCTACGGGCACGGATCCTGCAAATTATCGAAGGAAGGAGCCCATATGGTCGCACTGTCCATCGAGAGCCGGGTATTGGCAAAGCGCCCCGCCGAGATCCTTTTCTACGACGTCCACGCCGAAGGACCGTTCCCCAACAACGAGACGTTGCCGGTCGTCGTGTATCGCGCCGCCTTTCAGGGCTTGCCGCGTCTGAGCCCGACGGTCTTCGAACGCGTCTTTCACTCCAATGACTGGAGCAATGGCTGGCGCGACGGTGTCTACGATTTTCATCACTTCCACAGCACCGCCCACGAGGTGCTCGGTTGCTACGCGGGCAATGCTCGGCTCGAGCTCGGCGGTCCGGGTGGACTCGTGCTCGAATTTTCTTCGGGGGACGTCCTGGTGCTCCCGGCGGGGGTCTCGCACCGGAAGCTCGAGGCGAGCAGCGACTTCAAGGTCGTCGGCTGCTACGCGGGTGGCCTCGACTACGACATGAACCGGGAGGACGCGGAGCCCACCCTCGTCGCAGCGAGCATCGAGCGCACGCCCCTGCCCATGCGGGACCCCGTCTACGGTGAGTGGGGGCCCCTGATGGAGCGCTGGCACCGGCGAAAAGCCTAGAGGTCGACCCCGGCGACGCGCCCGCAGATCGTCCCGGAGACCTGGTTCCCGCTCTGTCCGAGCTCGACGACGCAGTCGGACTCTTCGTATGCGAGCGGCGGATCGTAGACGGTGCCGGCGAGGCTCAGCGCTTCACTCCGAATGATGAGAGCGCTGGTCGCTGACGGTTGGACGGCGATGATTCCCTGTTGGGTGACGTTGCCGTTCAGCGTGATCGCGTAGTTTTCGTCAGGCTCGTCGTCGCGCTCGATGTATTTGCAGTTCACGAATTGGTAAGTGAGGTCGACGAGCGTCGCCCCTTGCATGGGATCCGAGCTGGCCTCGCCGAAGACGCGCGCTCCGCCGCCCTGCGGACACGGCGTGAGCTCGTCTTGCTCTCCGACCGGGTTCGCCTGCAGCGTCAAGTTGTAGACGAGCTTCATCGTCTCGCGGACCGCTCTCATCGCGTTGGCGTCCTTGCACTCCTGCTCACAAGGCGGCGAGGGATCCGCCTGCTCGGACCCACAGCCGAGCGTCCACAAGACGAGTATGGCCACTCTGCGCATCAGAAGGCACCTTCCACGCCCAGGCTCGGGATCGTGACCGGGCCGATGGTCTCGGTCTCGCAGCCCTGAAGCGTACACTCCGTGGAAACGGCCTCGCTCGAGAGCGTCGCGTTCATCCATTCGGCGACGAGGGAAAGGAAGCTCCGGTCCCCGAGCTGCCAACGCTTTTCCAATCGGAGATCCAGCCGGAAGAAGGGAGGAAGGCGCGTAGAATCCGGGTTTTTGGGGTCCGGGGCCTTGGGCAAGCCAGTGTAGAACATCACGCGAGTGCCCGCGCGCCACCGCCGCCCGAGGTCGTAGGCGAGCGCGGCGTTCGCCACGTGTGTGCGATCGAACGAGGCCACATAGCTGCGATCGTCGTAGCTTCGCATCGAGCGCGACAGAGTATAGGCCAGGAAGCCGCCGACCCGGTCCGTGAGCTTCCTCTTGAGGAGCAGCTCGAAACCGTACGCCGAACCCATGGTCCGAACTTCGAACGCATCGGCGACGCGGCGTCCTCCCCGGCTGTCCGCAGCCTGCCCGCCGCCGCCGCTGCGATCGGGCCCGAGGGTGCCCGGGTCGAAGCGATCGCCGCAGTCGGGGTTGCCCTCCGGCTGCCGTCCACGATCGCCGCCGAGGGAATCTGCGGGGTAGGCGCCGGGTGGACAGCCGTCGAGCTCGGGCTCGCTCGAGCCGAGCGGGTCGCTCATCGAGAAGAAGGCATTCTGAAACAGTGTGGCGGTGAGCGTGGTCTCACCGCCGAGCAAGACTTCGAGGCCCAGGCTCTCTTGCAGCGCGCGCTGCAGCCCTCCACTCAACCCACCTGGTTGGAACCCCGGAACGGGCACCACGAACGACGGCGGTTGGTGGGCGACGCCGAACGTCCCGAGCACGCTCACCCGATCGGAGGCTCTGGCTCGCAGCGCAACGCGCGGATCGAAGGCGAGCGCGGTGGAGCCGTTCGAGCTGTAGAGATCCGCTCGCACTCCGGGGATCACTTCCAGCGCCGGATCGATCTGCAGCACGAAATCCCCGTGAGCGCCGAGGGCGACGTCGGTGCGGGTCGGAAAATACGCGGCGACTCGCTCGGCTCCCGGGGACAGATCGTCCGGGCCGAGCTCGACCTCGTAGCGATCCGTCTGCACGTCCGCGCCGCCGCGGAAGGTCGCCGTGTCGGAGAGCGGCAGCTCGAGCTCCGCGCGCCCGCCGAGCACCCTATCACGCACGTAGCGATCCTCTTGCAAGCGCGAGCGGTCGAGGCCGCCCGTCGCCGCGACGCGCAAGCGTCCGCCCCCTCCCAGATCCCGATCGTAGCGAAGATCGAGGCGGTGAAATTCAGTGCCGAAGAGCGTGATGGTCTCGGTCTGCGTCTTTTCGCCGAGGTAATCGTACGAGCCGAACGCGAACGCGCTGACCTGGTCCTTCGGGGTAAGCTCGTAGCTTGCGCGCGCCTGGTAGTCCCAGTAGGCGAGCAAGGTCTCGGGCGAAAAGACCGAGAGCAGCCCGGCGGTGTACGAGTACCGCCCGCCGAGCAAGACGCTCCCGCGGCCTTCGGCGAAGGGAGCCTCGGCGAGGGCCCCCGCGTCGAAGAGCCTCAGATTGAACTCGCCGTGGAGCTCGTGATCGGGTGGGACGACCTCTCCTGCCACCACGCCGCCGGCGAAGCGCCCGAAGCGAGCGGGATAGGCACCCGGGTAAAGATCCACGCGCTCGATGAGCGCCGGATGAATGACCGAGGGCCCGATGCCGACGTGAAAGAGCAGCGGGACGCGGATCCCGTCCAAGAAGTAGCCGACGTTGCCGGGCGGCGCGCCTCTGATGAAGAAGAACGGCAGGCCGGAGACGATGGGGGTCACGCCCGGAAGAGCTTCCACCACGCGAAAGGGGTCGCCGAACGCACCCGGAATCTCTCGGACCTCCGCGCGCGAGAGAGAGACCGTGCGCGAGGGCTCCGGTCGTTTCCCGCGCACCTCGACGTCCACGGGAGCATCCGGCGGCGGAGGAGGCTCGACGACGTCTTCGGCCGGCGATACCTCGGGCGCGACCTCCACCTCCTCGATGACGGGCGCGCGAAACACGACCTCGAGCCGAATCTTCGCTGCCATGGGCACGCCGTCGCGCGTCGCCGGTTCGAAGCGAAAGGCGAGCGCCGCCTCCTGGGCTCGGCTCGAGAACGGCTCGACGACGACCTCGGGCATCGCGGA
>JAEZYO010000215.1 GCA_023419055.1 Pseudomonadota bacterium
ACGAGTACCTCTATCGCTGCGAGCTCGCGGAGATGCTCAAGACCGAGGAAGAGGTCGAGTACCTCGATGACAGCGCCAAGGTCGACGTGCTCACGAAGGTCGGCGGTGAGAGGCTCGGCGTGAGCGCAATGCGGGCTTTGAAGTTCCCGTTCGACAGTCCCTACAGCGCTGCCGACGCCAAGCCCGTGCTCGAGCAGAAGCTCTTGGCCCTGCTCGACGCTTCCCAGTACGTCTCCGACGAGGATCTGTGGAAGAAGCCGGTCCTGGTCGTGATGGCCTACAGCGCAACGCACGCCGACGCGGTGGAAGAGGCGTACGAAACCATCGACGCCGTGACGAAGTCGGACACGCTCGTGTTCGTGGTGGTGACCGAGGGCGACGACGCCTTCATGTATGAGTGAGCGACTCGCTCCGGTGCGCGGAACGAACAGCGCTCCTCCAGGAGCCGGAGCACTCTCCATCGAGACGGCGTCGCCCCTCCTCCGAGGCCGCGAACCAGGCCAAGCGCTGACCTGGGAGGTAGACGGCCCAGCCTCTTCTCTGGCCTCGCCCCGCACTTCTGCCGGTGCGTACCGCACGCCTGCCCTGACCAAAGCCTTGCAGACCGCCTCTGCGAAGAGCTCTCCCGCTAGCATCACCTCGCTCATTGCTCTTCAGCTGCCCGACCGGAACCTGCAGACGCGCTTGGCACGAACTTTGAGAGAAAGGGCGGGAACGCGCGCGGCGGATCGCGCAGGCGCCGGTGATGGTCGCGGAGTTCCTCTCCGCCGTCGGTTCGCACGCGGGCCTCCGCTTCGCGATGCGACGCGCTGGCTACGGCCCCGCCGATCATGCCGAAGGGTTGCGCCTCCTCGCTGCGGCTTGCGAGTACGTCGAAGGGGGGATCGATCCTGCCGACGACGAGCCTGCTCGCGAGGCCGGCGTCGCGATCGAGTCCTGGTCGAGGAGGCACGTTCCGCGCCTGCGCGCGGCGCTCGAACGCTTGCACCCCGACGAGGTTGCCGTCTTCAGCGGGTTCGAGCTCGGAGCGGCGCTGATTGGCCTCACGTCGCTCCTCCAGCGCCTCGACGCGCTCGAACGCGGCGAGGCCTCCGAGCGCTGTCTCGCCCTCGAGAGCCTGGCTCGCCGCGGGCTCGATCGCCGCGAACGGGCTCGACTGCGCCGCTTGCTCGAGCTCGCGAAGCGTGCCGGCACTCCGCCCCGGAGCCTCGAGCGACCTTGGCGCGACCCGGAAGCAGGAGGCACTGCTCGCGTTGTCTCGCTGGTTCGACGACTGGACGACGACCGCGCGTGCGTGCGTGATCCGCAAAGACTGGTTGATGCGAATGGGCCTGCTCCGGCGCCGGCGAGCACGAGCCACCGAGCCGTAGACCGAGCTTTACGGTTCACACCGGCTTCGGCGCGGGGACGGAGCGAGCCCCTGCTCCAGTGAAGCGATCGAGCGCCGCGCGGCCGGCGTAAGCTTCGAGCGCTGCCACGACCAGACAGCCGAGCTCGGTGACGATCGCCGTCGTGGGCAGCCCGACGATCGAAGAGATGCCGATGAACGAGCCGAGACCGAGGATCAGGCCGACACCGACTCCGGCGGCGAACTCCGTCCATTGCGACTTGGTCTTCGGACGCACCCGGACGAAGGCGCCGACCGACGCGCCCAAGAGGATGGCGATCAGGTAGCTCCAGGGCGTGGAGAACTGGATGTCGAGCGCGCGCGCGTCGACGCCGTCGACCGAAGCGGTCACTTGGGTCCTTCCGAGCCAGGAAGAGCGCAGCTCGATCGCCGGGCTGCGGGCGGTGTTCGCGGGGATGACGAGCGTGGGAGAGGCGAGGCGGCCGCCGGACGCCGTCAGCGTCACCGCGAGGGGTGATGCGCCGAGGAGCTCTCTCCCGTC
This sequence comes from Pseudomonadota bacterium, assembly GCA_023419055.1. The sequence goes on from JAEZYO010000215.1 coordinate 1,890, forward strand.
TTCGGCTCGACGCACGGCGCTGAGCAGCGTGGTGCCGATGCCGAAGCCCGGGATGCTGGTGAGCGACGACGTGAGATCGAGGCTCGCGAGCTGCGGAGCGGCGTCGATCAGGTAGGACTGCTCGCCGAAGTCGCTGATGGCCTCCACCCTCCCTTTTTCGCGATGGCTGCTGAGCGAAACCAGCGCGCGCCGAATCCCCGATACGCCCGCCTGGGTCAGGTGGAGCGTGTGCGGCTCGATCGCGACGCCCTTGCCGACCAGCTGGACGGTGACGGGCTCGGAAGGGCTCGCTCCCTGCGCCTGACCGAGCTCCTTCAGCCTCACGAGGAGCTCGGTGGTGTAGGCGCGACGCGCCGCGTCCCAGACGAGCGGCGTCTGCGACGCGTAGATCACGAGCGTCCATTGTCGGATGTCTTGCACCTTCTCGGTGCCGGCGATGGGGACGCTCTCGACGAGCACCGAGTCGACCGTGGTTTCCTTGCTCGTGAGCGGCTTTGCAGGGGCCGTCGCGCTACTCTCGTTCCGGATGACGACGGCGGCGCTCTTCGGGATGTTCACTTTCGACGCGCCGCCGGCTTCCGCCGTCACCGCGTTCGGAAGCGGCTCGGCCGCGCCGCGCGGCAGCACCTGGAGTTTCTCGGCCGCGATGGGCTCGAGCTTGAGGTCGAGCGTCGCGTCCTTCCCAACCGACGCCCGATCCTCCTGAACGGCGGGCGGCATCGCGAGCGACGGCGAGCTCACCACGATGCAGGCCGCCGCGAGCCCGACTCCCCACCATCCTCTCCCGCTGCCACACCTGGAAACCATCTTCCCTCCGGTCCTCGGCCCTCGCGCGTCCGCTCCGGCCACGTTGAAGGATGAGACTACCCCAGAGGGTCGAAAATGGTGATCTTTTCAAATCGATGCCCGCGCGCTCTCTTTCTGGCGGCGCCGCCGGAGAGTGAGGTGGATCGCCGTTCCGGCGAGTGACGAGGCGATGAGGACGAGCCCCAGCGGAAGCAGGAGCGGGCTGAGCTCGCTCGCCCCCGCGAAGCCGACGCCCAGGATCGACAGGTAGGCCGAGAGGCAGAGCGGGCACTTCGGCGCCAGAACCGAGAGGACGCCGAGGGCGAACGAGAGCGCGGAACCGAACAGCGTCTTTCGTCCGCGCTTCGCCCGGGATCGCGCGGGAGCACAACAGGGATCAGGCGGCGTACTCATCGTGACGCCTCAGCCAGGCCATGATGCGACCGGGCTCTTCGTCGCGCCCCTTCGGCACGAGATCGAGGAGCTGGTACGTGGGGTTGACCGCGTCGATGCCGCGACCGTAGGTCGAGTAGGTGTGGAACACGTCCTTGCCCTCGCGGGCGAAGACGCTGAACCCCGGCATGTCGGTGCCCTTGGGCTTGAACGAGCCGTAGTTGTACGAGGCGTCGCCCCGGGCGAGCTCCTCGGGGCTGAAGTAGACACCGTAGTCCGCGTTGAAATCGTTTTCTCCCGAGGACACCCAATGGAAGGTGAAATCGAGGCGTTTCGCGTAGGCCTGGAGCTTCGCCAAGGGGGCTCGCGAGATCGCCGAGAAGGACACGTCCCGAGCTTTGAGGTGCGGGATGGTGTCGTTGAAGCTGTCGCCCCAGAACGTGCAGCTCTTGCACGCGGCGTCCCACTCGGGAGCAAACATGAAGTGATAGACGATGAGCTGACTTCGACCCTCGAACAGATCGAGCAGGGTCTCCTTGCCGTTCGGCCCCTCGAACTCGTACGACTTCTCGACTTTCACCCACGGTAGGGAGCGCCGCTGTTCGGCCAGGCGTTCGCGTTCGTGGGTGAGCTTTTTCTCTTCCGTGAGGAGCGCCTTGCGCTCGGCGAGCCAGGCGTCCCTCGAGACGATGCGGTGTGGCTTTTCCATGAGAGAGTCCTACCGCTCGGCGGCGGGGGGAGGGGAGTGACAAGGCTGGCGCGATTTCACGGGAAAGCTCGCATGGACACGCGCGTGGCGGCGTTGCTAGATGAGCGCATGGACCTCGCGCTCGACTCGGCTGCACGCGCGCTCGAACACGGCGACGTCCTCGCTGCGTTGCGCGTGGTCGCCTTGCGTGACGACCCCGCCGCGCTCGCGCTTCGGGGCATCGCGCTCGCGCAGCTCGGTGAGCTCGATCGCGCCCGAGAGCTCCTCGAGCAGGCGCGGCGCGCGTTCGGTCCTCGGCAGAAGGTCGAACAGGCGCGCTGCGCCGTCGCCGAGGCCGAGATCGCGCTCGTGGTGCGCGATCTGCGCGCGGTCGGGCGCGCGCTCTCGGGAGCGAGCGTCGTGCTGGAAGCCGAGGGCGATCGAGACAACGCGGCCTACGCGCGTTGCCTCGAGGTCCGTCGCTTCTTGCTCCTCGGGCAGCTCGAAGAGGCGACCGAGCTGCTCGACGCGGTGACCTCGGAGTCGCTGCCGGCGCGCGTGCGCGTCGTGGCCGAGCTTGCCCGCGCGGAGATCGAGCTTCGCGCGCTGCGAACCAAGCTCGCCGAACAGGCGCTCAACCGAGCCGCCGCGGCCGCCCGCCGCGCCAAGGTAAAGGCGCTCGCCTCGGAGGTAGAAGCGGCACGCTCGACGCTGGAGAAAACGGCGGCGCGCTGCATCGAGTCCGGAAATGAGCGGCCTCTCCGCCTGCGAGAGATCGAGCGCGTCTACGCCTCCGGAGCGCTGGTGGTCGACGCTTTGAGAAAGGGCGTGGTCGACGCTCACTCCTCCGAGTCTCTCGCTCGGCGGCCGATCCTGTTCGAGCTCCTGCGCGTGCTCGCCGAAGTTTGGCCCGAGGACGCCGCTCGTGACGCGCTGATCGCGCGGGCCTTCGGAGCCAAGAAGCCGAACGCATCGCATCGAGCGCGCCTGCGGGTCGAGATGGGACGGCTCCGGCGCGCGCTCGCGAGCTTGCTCGAGGTTCGAGCGACGCCGCGCGGCTTCTTGCTGCTGCCCGCGCGGGCTCGCGCGGTCGTCGTGCTTTCGCCACCTGCCGAGGGGGAACACGCGCGCCTGCTCGCGCTCCTGTCGGACGGTGAAGCTTGGTCGAGCTCTGCGCTCGCGCTCGCTGCCTCATCGAGTCAGCGGTCGGTGCAGCGGGCGCTCCAGGATCTGCAAGCGCTCGGTCGAGTACACGCGAGGGGATCCGGCCGGGCGAGACGCTGGTTGGCATCCCCGGCCGAGGGATTCGCGCCACTCTTGTTGCTCCCGGGGGCCCTGCCCATCGGTGTAGACTCGCGGA
>JAEZYO010000525.1 GCA_023419055.1 Pseudomonadota bacterium
GTGAGGCTTGGTCGTGAACGCAATGCGCAGTCGTCCGGCAGGCCTGCCCACCTCTTCGAGGAACGGGCGCTCGGGTGGCGGCGCCCAGTAGGGAGACGTCGCTTCTGGGCCCGACGTCACGTCGAGCAAAGCCGCGCTGTCGCGCACGCTGCGCGTGATCACGTGTTCGACCGCCATGCCGAGCCAGTGCTCGCTCGCGTCCGGTCCGGCAGGGTTGCGCCCGCGCGTCGGCTTGAGCGCAAACACTCCACAACATGACGCCGGGATGCGAAGCGAGCCGCCGCCGTCTCCACCGTGGGCGACGGGTACGACTCCGGCAGCGACGACGGCCGCGGAGCCTCCGCTCGATCCTCCGGAGGTGCGAGCGAGGTCCCAGGGGTTCCGACAAGGGCCGAACAGCACCGGCTCCGTGATCGGCATGATGCCGAACTCGGGAGTGCTGGTCTTGCCGACGATGTTGAGCCCGGCGCGCTTGTAGCGACGCACCATCTCCGAGTCGTGCTTCGGCACGTGATTGCGGTAGAGGCGGCTGCCCGAGGTGAACTCCACGCCGGCGAGCGGAGAGAGCAGATCCTTGAGCAAGATCGGCACGCCGCTCACGATGCTCTCGGGGTGCTGCGGCTCGCGCGCGAACGCGCGCGCCTGGTCGTAGAATCGAGCCACCACCGCGTTCAGCCGCGGGTTGACTCGATCGATGCGCTCGAGGGCGGACTCGCAGAGCTCGGCACGCGAGACCTCGCGCTTACGCAAGAGCTCGGCCAAGCCGAGCGCGTCGTACTCACTGTACTCCTTGAACGTGCTCATGATGGTCAACGCGTTCCGCGAGCCTCTCGCTCGGCGAGACACCCGCTAGGTAGGCACTTGTCGCAGTGCGGAGAACACCGCACCGCGATTCTCGAATGTAGCGCGCGGGGCTCGGCCCTCCCAACTCACGCGCACAAACTCCGAGCAGCCGAGCGCTCGAGCGCGCCTCACGCCCGGAGGCGCCGCAGGTGCGCTCCGCCGTTCGGCAAGAGCGGCGGAGGGCTCGAGTGCCTGCGCCGCGGAAGGTCTCCGTGCCTGTGTACTACGCCGTGTGGCTCCGACGACGAATGCGAGGGTCGATGATGACGCCCGACGGCATTCTCTGCGCCGGAGACGGCTACTCTGGCTTTATCAGTAGCAGCGCGAGCCGCGAGGCGATTCTCATCGCCCCGCGACTCGGCTTGCGTCGGTCACTGCGCCGCTTGAGTGACGCTTGCGCCGTTCAAGACGTCGCTACTCTCGAGCGCGATGGCGGCTGCGTGGATCGTCGCCGCGATGCGCACGGCATCGTGGACCTGATCCTCCGTCAGACCGCCTTCGAGCACTACCTTCTCGTGCGCTTGCACGCACATCTCACAGCCCTTGATCGCGCTGGCTGCCAGAGAGAAGAGTTCGAGGTCGACCTTGTTCGTGGTCGGGCTCGCCAGCCGATTCATGCGAAGCCGGGCTGGCTTCTGCGAGTAAGTCTCCTTCCCGATCATGTGGCGGAACCGATAGTAGATGTTGTTCATCCCCATCAGCGCCGCCGCCGCGACCGCGTCGTCGACCACGTTCTGGTCGACCTCACGCCGCGCGTCCGCGAGCACCGCTTCCGAGAGCCGGGCGTGGCGGGCCGAGAGCGCCGAAGCGATCGCGACCCCCCAACGTTGAGCCGGCGTGAGCGTCTGGCTCTGAAACACCGTCTGCAGGTTCAGCTTGATGTCTTTGGCGGCATCTGGAAGGAGATTTCGAATCGACTCGATGCCCGACATGGCTTACGCGGCCTCCAGCGTCGGGTCGCCCTTCTTCCAGTTGCAGGGGCAGAGCTCGTCGGTCTGAAGCGCGTCGAGGATGCGGATCACCTCGTCGACGTTACGACCCACCGAGAGGTCGTTGACCGAGACGTGACGGATGATGCCCTGCGGATCGACCACGAAGGTCGCGCGCAGCGGGATGCCGTCCTGCTTGTGGAGCACGCCGAGCGCCGTCGAGAGCTCGCGCTTGGTGTCGGCGAGCATCGGGAAGGGGAGGTCACGGAGATCGGGGTGATCCTTGCGCCACGCGAGGTGGACGAAGTGAGAGTCGTTGCTCGCGCCGAGCACCTGGGCGTCGCGATCCGCGAAGTCCTTGGCGCGCCTGCCGAACTCGGCGATCTCGGTGGGGCAGACGAAGGTGAAGTCGAGGGGCCAGAGGAAGAGCACCGTCCACTTACCGGGGTAAGAGGCGCTGGTGATTTCCTGGAACTCTTTGCCCTTTTCGAGGCTCACGGCAGCCTGAAGCTTGAACTCGGGAAGCTTGTCGCCAACGGTCAGCATGTTCGTTTCGTTCTCCTAATGGGTTGGTCTTCGGGGCCGTCTAGCGACCCGTGGGCGAGAACATGCGATTGGGGATGTGATTCGTCCAACATATCGTTTCTAAGAGTGAGATAGACAGTGACTATCACAGGCAGGGCGTCCGGGTTTTCGGCCGCCTGGAGCCGCGGGCGCTCGAAGCGAGCGTTCTTCAGTCTTGATGCAGAAAACGCTGCCGGAGCCGGCGCACGGTCGAGAGGACCTGCTGTTGAATATCGGCCAACGAGTCAGGGCCGAGAGGGATCCCACCCGTGCCACAAATCGTGAAGCGGTCGAGCGCCACGCCGTCTTCGGTCCGGATTTCGGATGCGACGATCTCGGCGCGGCGCTTGAAGAGGCTCCGCGTGACGGCGAGTAGCAGGCCCGGGCAGTCGGGCGCCGTCACGACCAGGACCGCTTCCCCGGCGCGCAGCGCCTTGGTGTCGAAGTAGACGCGCACGGTGGCCTTCGGGTTCGCGAGCGTCTGCTCGGAGGCCGCCGCCAGCTCGGCGTCCGTCTTCTGTTGTTCGAGGCAGAGCTCGGCGAGCGAGAAGCCGACGCTCGGCGCTTCTTCGTCGGCGATGGCGCGCGGCTCGTGCGAGCGAGGGTCGCGCCGCACCCAGAAGAAGGCGACGACTTCGTCCGCGGCGTGTCGCCGCGAGCGCCGGTAGACGTGCGCGCCGATCACGTCGAGCGCCTCGGTGCCGAGCGCGTCGCTCATCAACGCGAGCAAGCCCGGGCGATCGTCCGCCACCATGCAGAAGATCGCCTGATCGCTCGACAGCCTGCGCCAGAGCGTGGCGGTGCCGGCCGCGTCGCGGCGGCGTAGCACGATGTCGGCGTGCTCACGCATGTCCGCAGGACCGAACTGCCGCGCGTAGTCGGCGGGCATGCTGGCGACGAAGTCGGATACTGTGCTCTCTGCCCTCGAGTGATCGAGCGCCGACGGTTGCATCACACCATAGGTTGATAGTCGCAAAGTTGCTGGATGCTTTCGCTCGCGTGTCGTCCTTCGAACGCGCGAAAGGACGCGGCGTCAGAGCGTGAAAGTGGATTCAGAAACTTCAGCTCTGACCGCGGCTCGGCGCGCTCACGGGCGGCGTGGAGCGAGCAGCCGCCGATGGCGCCGGAGCGAGCGGATCCAGCCGAAAACAAGCCGCGCGCGCCGACCGTTTTCAGTGGTTCTGGAACCGATTTCGCTGGTTCCCCGCGTGCTCGCGGGGAGCCCCGACGGGCCTCGTCGGGTGTAATCCCGCCCACGTTCCATGACGCGAATTTCACGCCTCCCTCACGCTGCCCTCGCCGCCCTCCTCGTCTCCGCCTGTGTCGCACCTCAGGCCTCCAAGGCGGGGAGCACGGGGCTCTCGGTGAAGAGCACCGTGAGCGAAGAGGGTCCGCTGCCTCCGACGAGCGACCAGGGCACGCCTTACGCGTGGAAGAACGTGGCCATCCTCGGCGGCGGCTTCGTTTCGGGCATCGTCTTCAGCCCCGCGAAGGCGGGCGTCGTCTACGCGCGCACCGACGTCGGCGGGATCTATCGCTTGAATCCAGCGGATAAATCGTGGGCCCCGCTCACGGACCACTTCGGGCGAGAGGACTCGAACTACCTCGGGGTAGAGAGCATCGCCGCCGATCCGGTGGACCCGAACAAGGTCTACGCGGCGGTCGGGACCTACGTACAATCTTGGGCCGGGAGCGGCGCCATGTTGCGCTCGAACGACCAGGGCAAGACCTGGCAGCTTACCAAGATGAAGATCAAGATGGGCGGGAACGAGTACGGGCGCTCGAACGGAGAGCGGCTCGCGGTCGATCCGAACCTGCCGAGCACGCTCTTCTTCGGCTCGCGCAACGACGGGCTCTGGAAGAGCACCGACGGCTCGGTGACCTGGAACCAGGCAAGCTTCCCCGTCTCCGACGCGGACGGCTTCGGCATCCCGATCGTCCTCTTCGATGCCAAGAACGGGACACCGGGCAAGCCCACCCCCGTGATTTACGCGGCGCTCTCCAAGCTCGAGAAGAACCTCTACAAGAGCGCCGACGGCGGCGCGACCTGGAAGCTCGTGCCCGGCGCGCCCACCAAGGTGATGCCGAGCCACATGGCGTTCGACTCGCAGGGCATTCTCTACATCAGCTACGGTAACGGGCCCGGGCCGAACGACATCGTCGACGGCAGCGTCTTCAAGTTCGATCCCAAGAGCGGTGTCTTCACGGACATCTCTCCACTCAAGCCCGCGGGTGAGGACAAGTTCGGCTACGGCGGGCTCGCGGTCGACGCGCGCAAGCCGGGCACCCTGATGGTGACGACCATCGATCGCTGGACGAAGGGCGACGAGATCTTTCGCACGACCGACGGAGGGAAAACCTGGAAAGCGTTGGCCGCGAAGGGCAACTGGGACGTGGCCGGCGCGACCTACATGCTGCACGGCAAACCGAAGTACGAGCGCCCGCACTGGACCGGCGACATCGACATCGACCCCTTCGACTCGAACGTCGCCATGTTCATCACCGGCGCCGGGATCTGGGGCACCCCCAACGCTACCCAAGCCGACAGCGACAAGCCGACGAACTGGATCTTCTGGAACCGCGGGCTCGAGGAGACCGTGATCGGCGACCTGGCGAGCCCGCCCTCGGGGGCGCACCTCCTGAGCGGCGTGCTCGACATCTGCGGCTTCCGCCACGATGACCTCGACAACCCGCCGGCCCAGGGCGCGTACAACCCGCCGTGCAACGGGACGCGCAGCCTGGATTTCGCGGAGCTCGAGCCGGACATCGTGGTGCGCGTCGGCAACCTCTGGGGCGACGGCACGCGCGGCGCCATCTCGCGCGACGGAGGGGCGAGTTGGAAGGCGTTCGGTACCGATCCTCAGGGCGCCAAGGAGGGCGGCAACGTCGCGATCAACGCGGACGGTACGTCGATCCTCTACGCCGTGAAGGAAGGGCCTCCCGTCATCTCCCACGACGAGGGCAAGACCTGGACGGTGATCAAGGGGCTACCCGAGGCCGCGAAGCTGCCCGGTTGGGTGAACGCGAACTTGAGGCCCGCGTCCGACCGCGTGAACCCGAAGAAGATGTACGTGCTCGACGCGCTGAAGGGCGACGTCTACGTCAGCACCGACGGCGGCGAGAGCTTCGTCGGGACGATGCGCGGCTTGCCGCGG
>JAEZYO010000594.1 GCA_023419055.1 Pseudomonadota bacterium
GACGTACTCCTCGCGTACGTCGATTGGGTGATCAGCGAGAACAGCAAGCCTTGTAGTGCCTACTACCAGAGCATCGACACGACCAAGGTCGGCGCCAACGGCTTCTCTTGTGGCGGGCTCATGGCCGCAGGTACCGCCGCCGATTCGAAGATGACGACCTGGGGTCACACGAGCAGCGGCTCCTTCTCCGTGAATCAGGCCTTCTACGACTCGATTCACACTCCCGTGCTCATCGTCACGGGGACGGCCGACAGCCTCGGCGCGAACGAAAATGGCCAGCGCGACTTCGACAACATCTCGGAGCGAGACGACATCCCCGTCATGATGTTTGCCAAGGTCGGCGCCGACCACGGTGGTGACTTGTGGGCGCCGAACGGCGGTCACTTCACCAAGATCAACCTTGCCTGGCTCAATTGGTGGCTCAAGGGAGACGAGTCAGCGAGCGGGAAGGGCATGCTCGTCGGCGCCAGTTGCTCCTACTGCAGTGACAACACCTGGCAGATCCAGTCAGCCAATTTGCCCTGAGGCCCGAAGCACTCCTATTCGGCAACTTAGCGGCCCTCTCAGCCACTCGGGTGAGCGCGGCCGCTATTGGCTGTGACTCGTCGTCTCGTCCAATGACGAACCGTCGAGGACCTCGCCGTGATCCGCCGTTGACCCGTGGTGATGTTGGCAGCTCGCCCGACCCGTTCGGGACCAGACGCGTGACCACGAGGTGGTCGACCTGGTTCTGTCGGTCCCGGGACCAAGCCGGGCGGCGGTTTCGCCGCGCCTCCCGCACGCGCAGCGCGCCGGTGAGATGTGGACCACTTCACAATCATCCGCGGCCCGGACAACTGTCGACGGGGTGGGAACGGCGGCCTGCGCTACGGGATCAAAGCGATCCGCCAAGGTATTCATGGGGGCGCAGCGCGACCCCTCTTCCGCGCGCTGATCGCGCTGACTACTCTCGGCTACCCGCGCCAAGGGTACTCCTCCAAGGGTGAGCCGATATTCCATGTCGACCCATCGGTCGAGGGCGGGTTCCTCTACGGCACGACGACCGGGGACCATGGTGAGGGAGTCTCGCTCTACGGCGGCGGCGTCATGGTGGGGGTAAGCGCGCGACTCGGCCAGCTCAGTCTCGGTGGTCAGAGCGCCCTCGTCTTGCATCCAACAGCGGGCTCCTATGGCGCCAGGACGACCGACGGAGCTGGATCCACGCTGCTCAGCCTGGGCGCGAACTTCGGCTCTTCGTCGAAACTGGGGTCAGCGTGAAAGCTCTCTGCGCGGCGTCTGACACGGTCCTCGCAGCGCGAGATAGTCGTGGCCTCTCACGAGCCGAGCCCCGCGCCAGCCGCCGGTCGATTCGGGCGTCAGTGTTCACGCGGGCCCTCGCTGTCAGCGTCGGGAGTCCGGGGGCGAGGAAGCGCTTGATGCCTGCGGAGTTGCGGACTGGATTGGCCGTGATGAAGCGTAGTTTGGCGAGCAGGTAGGCATGATTCCTGTAGCCGCGGCCGCGACGAACGAGCGTCTCCCAGTTGTTGTTGAGTGCCTCGATGCGTCCGGTCGGGGGCCGCAGCTCTCCCGAGCGCGACGATCTGGTCGAAGTGTTCCCTGAGGGACTCGTGCAGCTTGCGCATGGGCACGTTGTCGCGGCGCTCGGTTCGGCGGAGGATGCGCCAGAGGCCTTCGTAGAGGGTCCTGCGGTCGGGTGCGGGGAGGACGACGCGGAGCTCTTCAACGAGCTGGTAGGCGCGAGCGAGCTTGCCGTTCGAGTCGGAAGAGCTGCTGGTCGTCACGAGGCCTATCGTGCACGGGTGGTCGCAATCGAGGCTGCGCGAGCTGCTTCCCGATCGGATCCTCGCCACGCATCCAGAGCTCATCGTTGTCGATCACGAGGCGTTGCCGGCGCCCCCCGACGCGCAGCTTTTGCCCGCGCCAGCGTGAGCCTGATCGTCAGTCGGCGTCTGGGCTCGGAAGCCCCGGCGGAGTCTTCGACTCGACCGCCTCACTCACATCGTCGTCAATCGCTTCGCGGATCACCCGCTCCGTCAGCTCCTCAAGATGGGCGTGCAGCTCCCGCGACAACGCCTGGTACTCCGGCCACAACGTCTTATCCTGGAACGTCTTCGGTGCTCGGAGCATCACCGAGCTGCTACGTTGCCCTCGCTCGCGGTAAGGCTTGAGCCCGTATCGTAACCCCTCCGCGAACGACGTCTGGGGCGCCGCCCGAGGCGGGCCTAGAGTGGCGCGCGCGAGGAACGAATGTCGGAGCAACCGGAGCGGCGGAACGGCAGGACGCGCGCGAAGCGCTGGACGGAGGCTGAAGCTCGCGAGGTGATCCGCGAATGGCGGGGCTCAGGGCTGAGCGCAGCAGCATTTGCGCGGAGGAAGGGGATCTCGGCGATGCGGCTAGCGTACTGGGAGCAGCGTCTTGGGACGAGCTCCGCGGGAGACGTGAGCTTCGTGGCGGTGCCGCTGACATCGACACACGCCGTGGAGGTAGAGCACCAAGGGGTGACGGTTCGCCTCCGCGAGCTCGGTGCCGAAGAGCTCGCCCGCCTGGTGGTCGCGATCGCGCGCCGAGCGCGCGAATGCTGACGCTGCCGCCAGGCACGCGCGTGTTCCTGGCGACGAACCGCGTTGATGGGCGCAAGGGGATCAACGGGCTTTCGGCGCTGGTACGCTCGCAGTTTTCGCAAGACCCACTTTCCGGCACGATGTTCGTCTTCTTCACGAAGCGCGCCGACATCGTGCGCGTCCTGTACTGGGATCGCGACGGCTACGTGCTCGTGACGAAGCGGCTCGAGGTCGGCCGATTTCGTGTTCCCTGGCAGAGCGAGAGCGGGCACGTGTCCCTGGAGGCGGCGGAGCTCTTGCTGGTGCTCGAGGGGATCGACCTGAGCCGGGCGACGCGCCGTGCGCGCTGGAGCCCGAGCCCGAACGGTCGCGCGGCTTAAGGAAAAGAAAAAAAGAACAAGCCCAGGAATTTCCGCTTCGCCGCCGCGGTTGAAGCCCGCGATGGCGCTGGACGGCAGCACGGCAAAGCTCATCGCGAAGGACTTCGCGGCGCCGGATCTGAAGCGGATTCGCCGTTTCATCGTCGAGGCGGCCCAGGAAGGAGCGATCGCGGTGCTGGTGGCGACGCTGATGGCGCTGCTCACGCGGATGCGCGACCTGAACCAGGAGCTGACGCGCCGGCTCGCGTGGAAGAATCGGAGGCACCCGGCGAGCGAGACGCTGCGCCGGCTCCAGCTCGAGCTGCCGTTCATGGTGAACGTCGAGCCGCAGCAATCGGCCAACGACACGTCGGAGAAGACACCGGACGGCGCCGAGAACGACGACGATGACGAGCGCAAGAAGCGGAAGAAGCGCGGCCCCAAGAACCCCGATCCGCATGGGCGCCCGACTTTTCCTGCGCACTTGCCGCGCGTCGAGGGCGACGTGCAGCGCGTCGCTGGCGAAGAGCGCGTCTGTCCGCATTGCACCACCGAATGCGGGCACGTCACCTTCAAAGTGACGAAGAAGCTCGAGCTCGAACCGGCGCGCTTCGTGGTGCGCGAGGACAAGCGCGAGGTCGTCGCCTGCCAGCATTGCCACGAGTACATCGCCACGGCACCCCAGCGCGACGAGGTGCTCGATCGCGGCGTGCTCGGCGAAGAGCTGCTCGTGCAGGCGCTCGTGGATCACTATCAAGACGCTGTTCCCTGGGAGCGGATGGAGCGCCGCGCGCGGCAGGAGGGCGTGCCGCTCTCCGCGAACACGCTGGCCGCGAGCGCTGGCCGCGTCATCGATCTGTTCGACCCGATCGTGCGGCACATCTTCAAGAAGTGCATCACCTCGGAGTACGTGGCGCTCGACGCGACGAGCATGCGGGTGCTCGACATCGAGCACCCGCTCGGGATCCGCAACAGCGCGCTCTGGCTGCTCCAGGGAGCGCATTGCTACTCGTACTTCTTCTACGCCGAGAGCGGCCACGCCGACCACCTCGAGGCGAAGCTCGAGGGCTACAAGCTCGCGAGCGCCATGTGCGACGGCTCGCCCACGAACAACTGCGTCGAGCGCGCCGGTGCCAAGCGCGGCGGCTGCAACTCGCACGGTCGTCGAGGCCTGATCGAGGCGCTGCGCGGCGGAGATCATCGCGCGCTCGAAGGCGTGCGGCTCTACGGCGAGATCTTCCACGTGGACGCGGAGTCGAAGCGCGCGGGCGAAACCGTCGAGCAGCGCTTCGCGCGCCGCCAGCGCGACAGCGCGCCGCTGGTCGCCGAGCTTCGAGCCTGGGTAGACGCGCGCCTGCAGGATGTCGAACCCAAATCGGTGTTGGGCAAGGCCGTGCGCTACCTCGATCGGCAGTGGCCGAGGCTCACGCGCTTTCTCGATGATCCGCTGATGGAGCTGACCAACAACGAAGTCGAACGCGACCTCAGACCCTGGGTCCTCGATCGTAAGACATGGCTCTTCTGCGGGCACGACGCGAGTGCTCGGCGCGCCGCCGACGCGCTGACGATCATCACGACGTGCAAGAAGCTCGGGCATGATCCGCGTCGCTACATTCGGGACACGCTGAAGCGGATCCTCGACGGCGAGAAGGATCTGAACGCACTCTTGCCCGAGAACTACAAACCCGACGTCGCGCTGTCAGCGCCGACCGAAGTGGGCGCCGCCGCGTAGCTCGCGCTACCGATCAGCGCTTGGTCGCCCCGACGTGCTCGCGCAAGAACCGATGCGTGAGCTCGCCGAGCTGCGCGTCGAGCTGCCGACTCAGCTCGCAGAAGCACTGCCAGAGCGCATCGTGCTTGGAGAGGGTCGTCCTCACGCAGACGCTCGTCCCGCGTTGGCGCGGACGCTTGTACGCCCTCAACCCCTCGCGGCGGCACAGTGCAAGGAACATCGAGTACGAGTAAGGCGTCTGCAAGCTGTAGGCCTGCTCGAACTCGCTCTCGCGCACGTCCAGCATGGTCGTGCTCAAGCCGCCCTCGCCGGGCGTGACGATGAACTCCAACGGCGTAATCGCCGGGAGCTCGGCTTCCGTGAACGTGCGCGGCGGACGGTCGCTCGACATGCCCCGGGCGTCGCACGCTCCGCACCACGTCGCAACAGCCCGCCAAGCACGCCCGATTTCCGGCCGCAACGACCCTACTTACGTCGCTCGCGGAGGGCTTACACCTCAGAGGACGCCGCGACCTGTGCGCGAGCACGCTGCCGCGGTTCACGATCGAGGTCTCCGATGCAGGGCTCGAAGAAAGCGCGAAGCTGATCGGCTTCAACCACACCATCACTTGGTGTCCCGAAACCGCGTGACGCCCGTCTGGAGGCAGGGAACGGCGCGCTGAGATAACGCTGTGCACGCGGAAACCGTACACGACGGAGCAACGAGAGCAGCTGTTGGCGGAGGTTCGCTCGTCGGGGGAGACGGTTCGGGGAGGTGGCAGTCGCTTCGCTCCGATCACGATGCGCCGACACGACCGCTCACGATGGGCGACATACGCAATGCGGCGAGTGACGGCTACTTCTCTACGATACGCCCATCCCAACTCATCGGACCATCGAAGTGCCTTCTAACAAACTTGAAGACCTGTCTACGATGATGACAACGATCGTCAATGACCCGTGTTTCTCCGTTATGCAAAACAAAGACTATCTCAATGCCAGCAATACCACTT
>JAEZYO010000595.1 GCA_023419055.1 Pseudomonadota bacterium
TCCTCGGCCTCGCCGGGGAAGGCAGCAAAGCACGCTACGCCGCGCTGCTCGAGGCGGATCAGGGACCCATCGCGTTCACGGTGGACGAGGTGCTCGGTTACCGCCGCCTCTACACGACCGATCTCGCGGAGCGTGGTTCGGCGAGCGGCGATCGCCAGCGACCGCTGCTCGGGGTCACTCAGGATCTCGTCGTGGTGCTCGACGTGGAGGCGCTGCTCGCGCGTCCGGAGCTCGTCATCGAATGAGCGAGATCGACTCGGAGCTACGCACTGCGATCCGCGACGAAGTCGCCGCCGCCCTCGACGAGCTGCTCGGCGTGCTCGCGGCCTTCGAGGCGCCCGGCGCCCGCCCGGACGAGCTCCTGCGCACCGCTTTCCGGCTGTTTCACAACGTCAAAGGCGCGGCGCGCATCGCGGGGCTCGGTCACGTCGAGCTCGCGACTCACCTCATCGAGGACCAGCTCGCGACGCTGCGCAAGACGAAGAGCCCTCCGTCCGAAAGCCTGCGCCGCTCGATGCGCGAGGCGCTCACGCTCGTGCTGAAGGAACTCGAAGGCGCCGACACCAAGGCGAGCTTCGACGCGCTGATCGACGAGGTGATGGCGCAGTCGGGCACGGTCACGGAAGCGACGAAGTCGGCGCTCGCCGCGCAACCTGCCCCGGCGGCGCCGGCGCGGCCCGAGCTCGAAGAGACCATCCGCGTCGAAGCGCGCAGGCTCGATCGCTTGATGGGCCTCTCGGCGGAGTACTTGGTCCAGCACGGGCGCCAGGTGGAGCGCCAGCTGCGGCTACGCGCGCTGGTCGAGCGCGTGGAGACCGCGCAGCGCAAGAACCCCGCCCTACGCCAGGCGCTCGGGGGCGCCATCGGCGAGCTCGTCGCCCTCGCGCGGGAAGAGGAGCGCGAGCTCCGCCGAGCGAGCCAGCTGAGCTCCGATTTCGACTCGGCGCTGCGCCAGGTGCGCCTGCAGCCGCTTTCGGGGGCCGCCGCGTACTTTCGGCGCATCGTCGTCGAGACGGCGCAGGACCTCGGCAAGGAGGCGACGCTCGTCCTCGACCTCGGTGACGTCGAGCTCGACCGACAGGTGCTCGACGGTCTGCGCGAGCCGCTGATGCACCTGCTCCGGAACGCCGTCGACCACGGCATCGAGAGCGCCGACGCGCGACGAGAAGCCGGCAAGCCCGTGCGCGGCGAGATCACCGTCAGCGCCCGCGTCGCGGGCGGGATGGTGGAGATCCAGATCCGGGACGACGGGCGCGGGATCGATCGCGAGCGCGTGATCGCGCGCGGACGCGAGCTCGGGCTGCTCGACGACGAGCGCATCGACAAGCAGCGCGATCTGGTGGAACAGCTCTTGTTCACTCCGGGCTTCTCCACGACGACCGAGGTGAGCCCCGTCAGCGGGCGCGGAGTCGGGCTCGACGTCGTCGAGCGGCGCCTGAGCGAGCTCGGCGGCCGGGTGAGCGTGTCGAACGGCGCCGTCTCGGGCGCCTGCTTCGAGGTCGTGGTGCCCGCGAGCGTCCTCTTGACGCGCGCCCTCGCGGTGCGGGCGTCGGGCGGAGTGTACGTCTTGCCCGTCGCGCATTTGCGCCAGACGTTGCGGGTCCGCTCCGATCGAGTCTCGATGGTCGATGGCACCGCGGCCGTGACCACGCCGAACGGCGAGCCTTTGCGCTTGCGCTGGCTCGCCTCGGTGATGGGTCGCGAGCGCAAGCCCGATCCCGAAATGCTGACGGTCGTCGTGGTCACCGACGGCGCCTATCAACAGGGCCTGGTCGTCGACGAGGTGCTCGGTGACGGGAGCTTCGTCAGCAAGCGCCTGCCCTGGAACGTGCGGCGCGTGCCGGGCGTGATGGGCGCCACGCAGCGCGGCGAGGCAGCGCTCGCGCTCGTCGTCGACGTCCCCGCGCTGTTCCGCAGCAAGGGCGACGCCGCGGACGCCTCTCGGCGGCCGCACCTCGTGACCGCGAAGACGAAGCCTCGCATCCTCGTCGTGGACGACTCGCTCACGAGCCGCACCCTGGAGCGGAACATCCTGATCGGCGCCGGCTACGAGGTGGAGATCGCGGTCGACGGCGAGGCCGCATGGGCCCTCCTCGGCAAGCAGCGCTTCGATCTCGTCGTGAGCGACGTGCAGATGCCGCTCTGCGACGGCATCGAGCTCACGCGCCGCATCCGCCGCAGCGATCGTCTGCAGAACCTGCCCGTGATCCTGGTGACCAGCCTCGATCGCCCCGAGGACGTCGCTGCCGGAGGCTCCGCGGGCGCGAACGAGTACATCGTGAAGGGGCGCTTCGATCAGCAGGCGTTGCTCGACGCCGTGAGCCGGTTGCTCTGATGAAGAAGCGCGTGCTCCTCGTCGACGACTCTCCGAGCGCCCGCCTCGCGCTCAGGCGCGTGCTCGAGGCCGCCGGCTTCGAGATCGCCGGAGAGGCGGCCGGCGTGGCGCAAGCCGTGGCGAGCGCGCGCAGCCTGAACCCCGACCTCATCACGATGGACATGCAGCTCGGCGACGAGGACGGGCTCGACGCCGCTCGCACGATCATGCTCGAGGCGCCGACCCCGATCGTGATCGTGACGGGTCTCGAGCGCTCCGGCCTCGCCTTCCGAGCGACGGAAGTGGGCGCGCTCGACGTGCTCTCGAAGCCGCCGCTCGGCGCGGACGAACGCGCGACGCGCGCGCGGCAACGCTTCGTCGCCGCGCTCACGGCGCTCTCCGAGGTGAAGCTCATCGGCGCTCGCCGGCGGAGCTCGACGCCCGCGGTCACCGAAGCAGAAGCTCCGCGGCGCTCGCCGACCTTACCCCCGCTTTGCGTGCTCGGCGCGTCGACGGGCGGCCCCGCGGTGCTCCGAACGGTGCTCCAAGCGCTTCCGAAACCCCTCCCCGGCGCGCTCGTGATTATTCAGCACATCGAGGTCGGCTTCGGTCCGAGCTTCGCCACGTGGCTCGAGAGCGCGACGGGGCATCCCACGCGCCAGGTCACGAGCCCCGAGCTCCTGCGCGAAGGGAAGGTTTACGTTGCGCCGGATCACGCACACCTCGGCTACGGCGTGGGAGACGTGGTGCGGCCGATCCCCGGCGAGCCGCGGCGCTTCCTGCGCCCTTCCATCGACGTGTTCCTGGAGAGCATCCCGGTGTGGCGAGCGCGGAGCACCGTTGCGGCTATCCTGACGGGCATGGGCGACGACGGCGCCTCGGGACTGCTCCGACTCCGGCGCCACGGGGCCGTCACGCTGGCGCAAGCGCCCGAGACGTGCGTGGTGAGCGCCATGCCCGACGCGGCGCTCGCGCGGGGCGCTGCTTCGCGCGCCGTCCCACTCGACCGCTTGGGGCGCGAGCTCACGAGGCTCATGGCCGAGCTACCTCTCGGCTCGGAGCTGCCGCTGTGATCCGCGCTGCCGTCCTCGGCGCTTCGTTGCTCGTCGCCACGCACGCCGGCGCGCAGGCGGAGAAGGAGCTCCGTCCGCTCAGCCCCGATCGGCCCGACATCACCGAGAGCCCGTACACCGTCGACCGGGGTCACTTCCAGATCGAGGTCGATCTCGCTCGTTACACGCGGGAAGGTGACGACGGCGAGTGGTCACTCGGGCAGCTCAACCTCAAGTACGGCGTGCTCGACCAGGTCGACGTGCAGCTCGTGGTGCAGAGCGTGGCAGGCGCGCCGACCGAAGAGGGGCACGATTTCGGCTTCGGCGACACCGCCCTGCGCGTGAAGATCAACCTCTTCGGTAACGACAGCGGACCCACCGCGCTCGCGCTCATGCCCTGGATCGGCGCGCCCACCGGCGCTGCGCGCGGCTCCGAGGCCGTGGAGGGCGGGCTCATCGTACCGCTCGCGCTCGAGCTACCCCTCGACTTCTCCGCCGGCTTGATGGTCCAGGGCGACGTCCTCAACGACGAGCTCGACGACGACTATCACTTCGAGCTCGTCACGACGCAGGCCCTGGGGCACCAGGTCGTCGGAGATTTGGGTGCCTTCTTCGAGGCAGTCCAGGTCTACTCGACCGAGCCCGACGTCGGTTACGCGGTGCTGTTCGACGGCGGAGCGAACTACCTCGTCACGGAGTACTTCCAGCTCGACGCGGGCGCTGGGTTCGGCGTCACCGACGCGGCCCCCGACTGGTTCACGTTCGGCGGCGGCTCCGCCAAGTTTTGAGATCGAGTCCAAACGGAGATTAGCGATGTTCAACAACATGAGAGTCGGGACCCGGCTCGTGATTTCCTATTTGTTCATGGCCCTCGTCGTGTGCGTCACCGGTCTGCTCGGCATCCACTACACGGGCTCGGTCGGTGAGGAAGGCGTGGACGTGGGCGAGGATTTGGCGCCCCTCGGCGACGCGGCCATGGAAATCAAGCTCTCCGCGACTCAGGCGCACCTCTTGATGGAGGAGATCTTGTCGGGCGACGACACCGAGAACGTCGAAGAGGTCTACGGCCTGCTCGACGAGTCGCTCTGGTACGCGAACGCGATCTTGAACGGCGGCAGGAACGGCGAAGGCACGTACACCGCGACCCACAGCGAAGAGGTGCGGGAGAAGATCATGCTGGTGCGCGACGGGCTGCTCCGCTTCAAGGAGAGCGCGAAGGAGCGCTACTCGAACCGCGACGACGGCGTGGCTGCGGGCACCGAGTCGGACGCGCGCTTCGATCACGAGTTCGAGCTCTTCATGCGGCTCGCAGACGAGGCCGAGACCGCCGTGCACCGCGACATGGCGGCCGGGCTCGAGTCACTGCGCGCGAACAGCCAGCGCGCCGAGGTCAGCATGACCATCTCGATGTTGCTCGGCGTGGCGGTCGCGATCGCGGCGGGCCTCCTCATGTCACGCTCGATCACTCAGCCCATCGTGCGCGTGGCCGAGCTCTCCGAGCGCATCGCCAAGGGGGATCTGTCGCTCGCGAGCGTGAGCGAGGAAGAGCAAACCTCGTCCGAGAGTCGCAGCGAGATCGTGGTCTTGCAGCGCTCTTCGAGGCGGATGGCGAGCCGCCTGCGCGAGCTCGTCGGGCAGCTTCAGAGCGGCATCTCTCAGCTCGGGTCGAGCACCTCGGAGATCGCCACGACCGCGAAAGAGGCCGCCGCCGCGGCCGCGCAGCAGTCGGTGACCGTGACCGAGGTCAGCACGACCATGGACGAGATCCAGACCACGAGCCAGGCCGCCGCCTCGAGCGCCCAGGAAGTGGTCGCCGCCGCCGAGCGCGTGGCGGAGACGGGTCAGGACGGCCTCCGCGCCGTCGACCGCGCGGTCACGCTGATGAACGCCATCGAGGAGCGCGTGCGCGAGATCGCCGAGCGCATCCTCCAGCTCAGCGAGCAGAACAAGCAAATCGGCGAGATCGTCGAGACCGTGAACGACCTCTCGGAGCAATCGAACCTCCTCGCCGTGAACGCCAGCATCGAGGCCGCGAAGGCCGGCGAGCACGGGCGCGGCTTCGCGGTGGTCGCGTCCGAGGTGCGGAACCTCGCCGAGCAGAGCAAGCGCGCGACGCAGCAGATCCGCGGCATCCTGGGCGACATCCAGAAGGCGACGCAGACCGCGGTGATGACCACGGAGGAAGGGACCAAGCGCACCAAGGACGGCCTCGGCGCCATCACCTCCGTGCGCGACGTCATCACCGATCTCGCGCGGACGCTCGAGGACAGCGCCGATCGCGTGCGTCAGATCGCCGGCAACGCGTCGCAGCAGGCGACGGGGATCCAGCAAATCTCGCAGGCCATCAACGACCTTGCCCGCTCGGGGCGCGAGAACGCGTCGGGCGCCGGCAACCTCGAGCGAGCCGCCTCCGACATCCGCGGCCTCGCCGAGCAGCTCAAGCAGATCTCGTCGGGCTACCGGCTCTGATTGGAGATGTAGCGCTCAGAGAGGGCAACCACCGACGTAGCACCCGTAGGGCGCGCAGCAGACCTCGTTGATGCCGCCGCAGTATTGGGTCGCGTAATAGCAGGCCCCTTCGAGGCAACTGGCGACCGTGCAATCGCCGGGAGGCGGCGGGATGGCTTGAGTATCGGTGCCGAGATGCAGCTGACAATCCTCGGGAGTGCAGCACTCCTGACATTTGCCGTCGCAGCAGACCTGAGTGGACGCGCAGCTAGTGCAATTCGAGACCGATACGCAGCCTTGATCGACGTTACACACTTGTCCGGCGCTGCACAGCGAGTCGTCGGGCACGTTCTTGCAACCTTCGACGCCGCCGCAGCTGTCGTGGGTGCACGCGATCTTGTCGTCACAGTCGCTCGCGGTGCAGCACAGGCCGCAGCTCGCCCCGGACTCCGTGGCGCAGCACTCCTCCGACTCCGGGCAGTGGTCGAGCGCCACGCACTCGTGATCCACGCAGGTGTTGTCGGTGCAACGATCGGTATCTTGATTTTGGCAATGCGCATCACCGCAGCAGGCGAAGCAGCCTTCACCCTCGCAGCAGTTCAGACCGTCGCCGCAACCGTCGTGGTAGCAGAGACCTTCCTCGCACGAGTCGGCGGTGCACGGGTTTTGATCGTCGCACTCGGCGGCCGTGCCGTTCGGGCAAGCCTGACGCTCCGTACAGTCGCCGACCGTATCGCAGTATTCATTCGCGGCGCATTCGTCGTCGTCCGCGAGATGCGCGCACACGTTGAGGAAGCAGACGTCTTCGCTGCAAGCCACGTCGTCGCCGCAGTCCTCGTCGCTGCAGCACTCGCCGCAGGTTCCCTCGCAGCAGGTGAGGCCCGCTCCACACTGCAGCGGATCGTGCTTGCAGGCGCCGCGCTCGCAGGTGTCGACCGTGCACGCGTTTCCGTCGTCGCACTCGTCGACCCCCGAGCAAGCCTGCGGGGTGCCGCCCGAGCCCGCGGATCCGCCCGAGCCGGACGCCGCGCCGCTCGAGGTGCCGGCGCTGCCCGGGGTGGCGCTTCCGCCCGAGCCTGCGCCGTCGCCCGAGAACTGGTTGCCGCCGCAGGCACCCACTACCAGCCCGCCTGCGAGACTGAGGATGACGAGCCCGGAAAAGTAGCGTCGATGATCGATCATCGGGAACCCCTGAGTAAGCTGCATACATTGTAACTCGGCGCCCCGCTCCCAGTCGTTTGATCTATGCTCGAATGGTGCGACAAGGTGCGCGTTTCATTCTCCCCACTTCCCTCGCGCTCCTCACCCTCGCTCGCCCCGCCCGAGCCGAAGACGAATGGCTCGGTCGAGACAAGGCCCTTCATTTCGGCGTTTCCGTCGCGCTCTCGGCGGGTGGCTACGCCGGCTCGTCGCTCTTCCTCGAGAAGCCGTGGCAACGCGCGCTCGCCGGTAGCCTATTTTCACTCAGCCTCGGCGCCGGCAAGGAAGGCTTCGACGCGCTCACCGGCGGTGACGCTTCGTTCAAGGATTTTGCCTGGGACGCGGCCGGAACGCTCGTCGGCGCCGGGGTCGCCTTCAGCGTGGACGTGACCTGGCTCAGCGAATGACGCGCGGCTCGATCCCTGACGACAACCCCCTCGCCCAGCGGCCCCTCGACGTCGGGATCATCGGCGCGGGCTTCGCCGGAACGGCGGCCGCGCTGTTCCTCGCGCGCCAAGGTCATCGCGTCTCCCTTTACGAAGAAGCTCCGTCCCCAGCCGCCATCGGCGCCGGGATCCTGATTCAGCCGACCGGACAGCGCGTCCTCCGCGAGCTCGGCTTGCTCGACGCCGCCATCGCTTGCGGAAGCAAGGTCGAGAAGCTCTTGTGC
>JAEZYO010000585.1 GCA_023419055.1 Pseudomonadota bacterium
GGTCCGGGAGGTCCGATCCGAACGGCGATTTTCGCGCTCGCGCTTTCTTCGGCACCTACGAGCTCAGCGTCGCGCGCGCGGGCAAAGTGAAAACCCAGACAGTGGTGCTCGAGGCCAGAAGCCGACCCGTCGTGGTTTCGCTGGACTGAGCCGTTCCAGCAGCACTTCAACCAAAGCTATCTAGCGTGCTCCTCGCAAAGCGAGCGAGGCGGCGCGGAGCGATCAGCCGCTCCTTGTCGGCTCGCGTCAGGCGCTTGATGGCAAGCTCGAGGCGCAAGGCGTCGCCCTTGGAAGTGCAACGCCTGACCGCGCACAGGACTAGAGGCCCTCGGCCGCGGGTGTAGCGCGCGCCCTTCCCTGCGTCGTGCTGGGCCAGGCGCGCGCGAACGTCGCGAGCGATCCCGGTGTACAGGGTTCCGTCGGAACAGCGGGCCAGGTAGACGAACCAGCGGTCCACGGCCCCTTCGGTGTGGAGCTTCGTCACGCGCGGCGCCGTCCCCCGCCATGTCGGGCGGGCCGACGCACGTTCCGGACCGCCGCGCATGCTGCGAAAAAAACCGCGCGCCGAGCGAATCGAGATCGTTTCATGGCTAACTCTTAGGGGAGATGGCAGTCTCCGGCCAACTCGCCTGGAGAGTGGGCGGGCGGTGGGAGCGGAGCCGCCGAACGAACGGAACAGAAAGAAGAGCCATGGCCTGCGAAATCGTTTCGACCTCGGGAGGGGTTTTCGCCCTGTGGGGGCTGCCGACGAGGGACGACGTCGACCTCGTCGCCGGAGCGCTACGGGAAGCCGCAAACGCCTGCGGACACCCGGTCGTGTACGTGACGCGGGTGCCGCCGTCGGCCCCGGTGCCGGACCGTGATACTCGCCATCACCTCGAAGCCGTCATGCCGACGGTTGCGCCCTGCTTCTCGAGCTACCACGTGGTGCTCGAAGGGGTGGGCTTCGCCGCCGCGTTGAAGCGCGGGATCCTGAACAGCCTCTTTCAGCTCATCTGGCGCCAGAAGACCTTCTTCGTTCACGCCTCCGTCGACCAGATAAGCTCGAGCGTCGCGCCCGGCGCGCAGCAAGACCTCCGCACCCTGCTCGATCGAGCGTCCGAGAAGGGCCTTCTGGATCGTCAGCTGTAAGGGCGGTCATCGCCCCAGAAATTCCACGTCGTCGATCCACACGTCGAACGGGCTGTCCTCGGGGCGCACCAAGAACTGCAAGCTGTGGAGCCTCGTCGGGTCGAGCTCCGGCCGACCGTAGCCGCGCTGCTGGAGCTCGCTCCAGGTCACGTCGAAGCGCTGCCACTTGTCGCTCAGCACGACCAGCTTGACGTGCGAGTTGAAGCAGTCCGTCTTGCAGGCGCCGTGGAGATCTTCGGGCACCACCGAGACCTCGCGCGCCGACACGTACACTCGGCCCGGTCCCTTCGCGCGGAAGCCGAGTCCACGGTAGGCGCTCGCGTCATAGCAGTACGTCGGGAACGAGTACTCGAGTGAGCTCCCCCACTCTCGAAACTCGGGCCCTGTCCAATGCATGGCGAAGCCGTTCCCCGACTTCGACGGCTCGATCGTGAAAGGCCCGGGCCCTTTCTCGTTGCGGTCCGTCACGAGCTGCCAGAAGCCGGACCGACCGTCCCGCTTGGAGACCGCGCCGTTTCCGTCCTCGAAATCGTCGATCAAGGGCGCATGCCCCGACCCCCGCTGACGCGCGAGGCAGACCCTCGGCGCCGGGGCGACCGGAGCGCTCGCGCTCGGAGCGGCCACGCTGGGGCGAAGGGGCTCCGGGGTCGCGACCTCGACGCCGCGGCTCCGGTAAAGCATGAAGCTCGCCGCCACGAGGAGCGCCGAGATCCCTGCGGCGACACGCAGCGGAGTCACGAGACCGCGACGCTGCGCCCTCGGCTCCTCGTCGAGCCGCTTCTTGATCCGCTCCTCGAGCCCGCTCGGGGGCTGCTCGATCCGAGACGCTCGCAAAAGCTCGGCCCGCAGCGCTTCGAGTTCGTCGTTCACCTTGCACCTCGGCGCGCTGCCAGACGTTTGAGAGTAGCGTCGAACTCCGAACGCGCGGTGCGCAGGCGCGACGCCACGGTGCCAGTCGGGATCTCGAGAGCGGCCGCGACTTCCGGCGCGGTAAGACCTTCGAGCTCCACCAGCACGAAAACGGCTCTTTGAGGCTCCGGCAAGCGCTCCAAGAAGGCGTCCAGGTCGGCTCGCGCGCGGCGAAGCTCCGCGATTTCGTCGGGAGCCTCACCGCCGGGCAGCGCCGAGGACAGCTCTTCGTGCGGAGGACGGCGTCGATAGCGCTTCCTCCTATCGGAGGCCATGCGCACCGCCGTGCCGATCAGGAACGACCGCTCGGAGCTCAGGGGGACGTGATCGAGACGGCGAGAGAGCACCAGAAAGACCTCTTGAGCGAGCTCGTCGGCGTCCGCGGCGTCGACGCCTGCCCGGCGGAGAACCCTCCAAACGACGGGTAAGTGGAGGCGAAGCGCTGCTGTCAGCCGATCTTCAGCGCGGGGCATGGGCACGAGAACGAGGGTCCGGCTGCTTTGAACGCCTGGCCGAACATCCTGGACGCGCACCATACCCCATGGATGGCGCTCATGACCGCGACCGATCGCTCGAAAGAAGCCGGCGGGTTCTTTTCCCGATCGATGACCGCACCTCTTACCATCGACCACGAAATGAAAAGCTCGCTCCGGTCCGGCGCCCTGGTCGGTTCGCTCTGGCTCGCTGCCTGCGGCGGAACCACGAGCCCGCAGAGCCCAGATCGCGTCGGCTCGTCGGGAGAGGGCTTCATTCGTCGATCGGGGACCTCCCTCGTCGACGAGAAGGGCGCCACCGTGCTTTTGCGCGGGGTCGCTTTCGGCAACAACGTTTGGAGCAACCCGTCCGCTCCGAACCCGAATCACCACGCGGAGCGCGACTTCGAGCGCATCGCGAGCTGGGGCATGAACGCGGTCCGCTTCTGCCTCAACTACCGCCTCTTCGAGGACGACGAGACACCCTACGAGTACAAGCAGTCCGGCTGGGACTGGGTCGATCAGAACGTGGCGTGGGCGAAGGCGCACGGCGTTCGCCTGATTCTGAACCTGCACGTACCCCAGGGTGGATTTCAGTCGAACGGCGAAGGCAGCGCGCTCTGGTCGAACGCCGAGAACCAGAACCGCTTCGTCGCGCTGTGGCGTGCCATCGCGGAGCGCTACGCCGATGAACCCACCGTCGCCGGCTACGACCTGCTCAACGAGCCGCGCCCCACCACATCGCGCTCGCAGTGGCGCGAGCTCGCGACACGGGCGACCAGCGCCGTTCGAGAGGTGGACGAGCGGCACCTCATCTTCGTCGAGCGCACGAACTCCGTCGGCGACGACTGGGGTAACGACTCGGAGATGAACTTCTTCCTCGTGCCCGACGACAACGTCGTCTACGAGTTCCACTTCTACGAGCCGTTCGAATACACGCACCAGTTCGCGAGCTGGGTCATGCGCGGGGAAGGCGGAAAGTACCCGGACGAAAGCCTGATTTCGAGCGCCGGGCTCGGCTTTTACCTCTGGAGCTACGAGCCTGCTCCGCCCCCGTACCTCGTCGCGGGCGACTCGGACTGGATGCTCTACGAGAGCCAGCCGTACAAGATCGTCGATCCGAAGATCAAAGCCATCGGGGTGACGTTGATGTCGGAGCTCAACTCCGGCACCGCATGGTTCGACGACGTCACGGTGAAGGAGTACGACGAGGCCGGCAAGCTCGTCGGGACCATCTACGAGTCCGATCTCGAGAACCTCGACGGCTGGTACTTCTGGAAAGCCGGGAGCTCCGGCAGCGCCGCCGTCAGCAGCGAGGCGCACAGCGGAGCCGCGTCGCTCTCGATCTCGGGCACCGATCACGACGCGAGCCTCTCCGGCACCTGGCGCTTCGTGCCCAAGCCCGGGCACTCTTACAGCGTGAGCGTCTGGATGAAGGGGAAAGGCGTGGGCAAGGAGTCACGCCCCGACCCGCGCGGCTCCTGGACGCAGGTCACGCGGGCGCTCGCGCGTCTCGACTATTTCACGGCGCAGGGCAGCGTCCTTTCCCGTAACAAGGGGTCGCTCGAGGCGTCGCTCGGCGCCTACGCCGCCTGGGGAAAGAAGCACGATGTGCCGCTCTATCTCGGCGAATTCGGCTTGATGCACCAGTGCTTCGAGAACGAGCGCGGTGGCTCGGCGTGGGTCTCGGACGTGCTCGATATCACACGAGACCTCGGGCTGAACTTTACGTATCACACCTACCACGAGGTCAATTTCGGCATCTTCCTGAGCGAGGCGTCCACGACCTTGCCGGAGGAGAGCGCCATGAATCGCGACCTGGTCTCGATCTTCGAGCGCAAGCTCCTCGCACAGTAACCCACCTCGGCCGGCAGCATTTTTCCCGCAGCCGGCGTCCGAGCCCGTCCGCTTGCCCGGCCGCCGGGACGCGAGCTAGAAGTGGTGCTCCGACCGCCATTTCGTTGAATGGCAACACCGGAAGTGCGTCCAAAGCACGGAGAACCATCATGAAGCTTCACGGAATCTTGCTCGGCATGTTCGTTGGGATCTTGGGAACCGTCGCCTGCGGTGACGACGGCGACGATGACGACGGCGGTGGGTCGGGCGGCTCTGCGGGCTCCACCGGCGGCACCTCCAGCAGCGGCGGCAAGGGCGGCTCGTCCTCGACGGGCGGTAAAGGCGGTTCGTCCTCGACGGGCGGCTCTGCAGGCTCGAGCGGCGGCACCTCCAGCAGCGGCGGCACCTCCAGCGGCGGAAGCGGCGGAACCGACCTTTGTGATCCCACGATGGGCATGGGTCCGGACAGCACCTGTCAGGAAGAGATCGACTGTTTCGAGGCCGAATGCGGCAGCGAGGCTGACGAGTGCTTCGGTGCGGGTTGGTCGGAAGGCGATTTGAGTGGAGGCGCCTGTGGCTCGCTCTTCAGTTGCGTGAACGATTGCGACTGCGACGACTTCGAGTGCGCGCTGGGCTGTTTCGGAACCGCCGACGAGGCCTGTGCTACCTGCCTCGCGACGTTGGAACCTTGCTCGACGGCTTGCGAGGACGCAGGCGCGTCCTGCGAGTAACCGGACGACGAACACGCGACACCGGGCCACGCCGGAAATCCTCGTCGTGGCCCGGGAGATCGCCCGGCGACTTTCACTCGCCGAGGATCTTCGTCACCTTGCCGAGGAGCTCGTCCACCTTGAACGGCTTGGTCAGGTAGTGACGGGCGCCGGCCTGAATGCCCTGCACCACGTCGGCCGGGCGCGTCTTGCCCGTGAGGAAGATGATGGGCACTGACCTCAGCGCCGGGGTCTCCCGCACGCGACGCGCGACCTGCAAGCCGTCGATCTTCGGCATCATCACGTCGAAGATGAAGAGGTTCGGCGCTGTCTTTCGCGCCAAAAATAGCGCGGCCTCGCCGTCCTTCGCGTGCTCGACGGCGTAACGCTGACCCAGGACTTTCAAGAGCATCTTCGCGATCGCCTCGTCGTCTTCGGCGACCAGAATCCGACGCTGCGGCTTGGGTTGGGTCTGAGCTTGCCCGGACACGGCTTCCAATTGTTTCCTCGCGAGCGCGCACTCGCAAGCGGATCGCACAAGAATTCTGCGGTGAGCGACGGTCTCCCCTTCTCCCACTTCGACGCAGAACGCGCTCTATCGGCGCAGAAGACACCATCTCCGCGCCTCCGCCGTCGTCCCTGGCCGAGACCGCGAACGAGTGCCGAGCGTTCGCCGGCATCAATCACCCATAGGAGTGATTACTCTCCACCGGTCGCCGGCCGAGTCGAAGAGAGCGAGCTCTCGAGTTGCCTTGCTACGGCCGATTTCTCGAAGGTTTCACGGCGGTGAATGCAGGTGTCTTTCGCGGCCTGGAGGTCGCGAGCGGCTTCACTTCGAGACAACCGACGAGCCGCGGTCCGCGCTAAGCTTGGCGTCGGTCGCATCGAGCGGTAGCCCGACGATCGGTCGAAGCCATGGACGAAGAGGTCCCGCAAGGCAGCGAACGGTGGATCGAAGGCCGGCAGCGCGTCTACTACGACGGCTACTGGATCAAAGCGTACGCGGTGCCCGGGGACACGCTGCTCGCGAAAAAGCGCCTCATCGAGGCGCTCACCCGGCGGCTCTTCAATCACGTGGAGCACGGCCTCAACGTCCCCGGTTCGAGGCTCGACGAGGCGCGCCGCGCCTTCGAGGGCGAGACCGACCCCCAGCGGCGCCGGGTGAAGGCTGCCATGCTCGCAGGCGCGCTCTTCAACCGCGCGACCGACGTCTTCACCAAGCTGGTGGAGCTTCAGGCGCTCGGCGTGGTGATCCACTCCGACAACGCGCTCATGCGCGAGTGCGGCCAGCATCTGCAGGAGGCGCTCGCGCTCGGCAAGGTGGTCCTTCACCGCAGCGGCGAAGAAGGCATCGACGAGCTCTGGGGTGAACCTTTCAAGGCCTTCGCCTTCCCCATCGAGGAGTTCTACAAGAGCCGCTACTTGAAGATCGCGATGACGATGCGCGCGATCGACCGCATCGCGGAGGACATGAAACTCACGCTTGCCTCGCACTCCGCCTTCGCCGGACTCGCCGATCTCCTGGATCGCTTCGCGTGCGCGGCAAAACTGAAGAGCGAAACGCTCCGCACCGACGCCGACGTCTTCGAGGTCTGGACGTCCTTCGTGGTGAGCACCGAGGCCCTGCAAGCGTTTCGACCCTCCCTCCCCGAAAACCCGGCGCCCGGCCTGAAGCACTGGGTGCAAGAGGGGGTCGACCTCATCAAGCGCGGGTGCGAGCTCGTGACCTGGATGGCGCGCGCCCGTGTGCCCATGCCGAAGAGCACCCGCGAGTTCCTCGAGCGCTGTCACGCCCACGCCGCGCGCGTGCACCTGGCGGAAAACCCCGGGCACGAGCTCGAGCTCCTGCGCGCGGAGCAGGCACCTCGACCGGTCAGCCCCGCGCCCAGCGCCACCGCGTGAGGCCCGAGGCGCGTCAGCCGAGGCACGTCAGCCGCAGCAACCAGCGTCGGAAAGACCCACCAGATCTCGCGCTTCGGCGCAGTCGAGCTCCGTCTCGCGGTAGATGACGCGGGCAGCGAGCTCGAGCTCCTTGTAGCGGTCCTCGGGCGGGCCGGACGTGCCGGCGCGAAGCGCCTCTCGCGCTCGGGCGGGGACGGCCGGGTCGTGAATCAAAAGGGGTGCGAGCGAAAATGGCATGCGCTTCTCCAGCGCGCGGCGAGCGCGCGCCCTTGTGTCGCCTCTGGATCTTACCTTCGGCTCGAAGTTTCTTTCGTCAAGCCACTTCCCTCGGGAAAGTGCGAGCCTTACATGTTTCCGACGATGCGAAGGACCGTCGACTCTCACTGTCAGGCCTTCCAGCTCGCGCTCGAAGTCTTGAGCAGGCCCTGGACGGCTCTGATTCTGAACCTGCTCCAGTCGGGGCCCTCGCGGTTCAGCGAGATCGCGAAGGAGGCGCACGGGCTCGGTGACAAGGTGCTCTCGGCTCGCCTCAAGGAGCTCGAGTCTAGAGGCCTCTTGGTGCGCGCCGTGGAGCCTGGACCACCCGTCAGGGTGAACTACGAGCTCACGGACAAGGGCCGCGCTTTCCAGAAGGTCGCCCAGGCGATCGAGCGTTGGGGTCACGCGCTCCTCGCGGAGGAGGAGCCAGCGGCACGGCGCAGCGCCTGAGCCCCTTCGCCCAGGGCAGAGCTCAAAACTCGGTGCGAACCTTGAGTCCGAGGCGGCCGAGCCCCATGCCGACGCCGGCGCGCCAGGGGCGGCTTCCGTCCTTCCTCGCGACGCGCTCCCGCTTGATGTCGAGGATGACGCTCACCGCGAGCGCCCCGCTCTCGATCGCGGAGGCCAGATCTCCCGCGCCGACGTTCGCCTTCTTGTCTTCCTCGACGACGCTCAGCGAGGGCTTCGACAGCAGGTACCTCGCGCTGTGCGTGTCCTCTTCCTCGTGACGGCGGGTCGGGTCGAGGCAAGACTCGAGCGCTTCTCGCGCTCGCTGCCGCGCGTTCGGCCGCTTGATCGTGGGCCCGCGCCGGAGCCAGGGCTCCTTCGCGCTCTCGTCGACGAGCGCTTTCTGATTCGGATAGAGCGTCAGCCCCTTACCCTCACCCTTCGGTGTGGCGCGAGCGTGACCGCTGTGAAGGAGCGCGCAAGCGAGAAGTCCGAGGAGTCGACAGGCGATGGAGGGTTTCGATCGAGCAGGCAAGGCCCTAGGTTACTCGGCCGCTGTCTCGGGTCGACGCAACAACGTAGGCCATTTTGCTCAATCTGGACGACGCGCGCCGTGCAGGGAGCGTCAAGCCGCGGCGAGCGCCACGGCGAGCATCGAGATCGAACCGCCGTCCACTCCCTCGACGGGAAACGAAACCCGGTCCTCCGGGCGGCGCGCGCCGAGCACGTAGAGGAGCGGCAGGTAGTGATCCGGGGTCGGCGCCGCGAGGCGAGCGTCTTGGCCGAACCCTTCGTAAGCAACGAGCGCCTGATCGTTCCCTGCCAAGAGCTCTGCGCGAGCGTGCGCTTCGAAGCGCAGCGCCCAGTCGTACGGCTCCGCGGCGTGTCGTCCCCAGGCGTACGCGTGCAGGTTGTGCACGAGGTTACCACTCCCGAGGATGATAACGCCTTCGTCCCGCAGCGCCCCGAGGCGCCTCCCGACGTCGTAGTGGAACGAAGCCGGCTTCGTCTCATCGATCCCGAGCTGCAAGACCGGCACGTCCGCGCGGGGAAAGAGGTGGACCAACACCGACCACGCGCCGTGGTCGAGCCCCCACTCCGATTCATCGAGCGGAACGGCGAGCGGCGCGAGCAGCTGTTGGACCCGCCGAGCCAACTTCGGCTCTCCGGGCGCGGGGTAGGTCACCTGGAAGAGCTCGGACGGGAAACCTCCGAAATCGTGGATGGTGCGCGGGCGAGCCATGGCCGTCACCGGCGTGCCGGGGACGTACCAGTGCGCGGAGACGCACAAGATCGCCTTCGGCCGAGGCAGCGACGCGCCGAGCGCGCGCCAGGCGCGCGTATAGGCGTTGTCACCGAGAGCGTTCATGGGGTTCCCGTGTCCGATGAAGAGGGCGGGCATCACGCTCATCTTCGCGTTCATGCCTCGGGTCCGAGGTGGCGTCGACTGCGAAGCTTTGCGGGAAGTTCCGCACCCGAGCGCGTCTTCACTTGCCTTCGAGCGCGGGCAGCGGCGCCTCGCTGCTGCGACGGAGCAACCGGAAGGCGACCGCTCCCGCCAGCGCGACTGCCCCCACCCCGATCCAGATCGCGGAGGTGACGCTCTCGCCGTAGACGAGTGGCGAGCCGAGCGGCGAGCCGAGCACGCTGCCGAGCAGCGCGATGCCGAGCACGCCTCCGAGCTCGAACGCACCCTCACTGACCGCGGCGGCCGTACCCGCGCGTTCCTTCGCGACCGAGCCCATGATCATCTCGGTCGCGTTGGCGAAGGCGCCGCCCGCGCCTGCGCCGAACGGGACTTCTGCCGCGCAAAGCAAGAGGTCGTTGCTCGCGCTGCTCGCGAGCGCGAGCAGCGCCGCGCCGATGCCCGCCGAAAGCAGGCTCGCGAGGAGCGCGCGCTCCGGGCTCGAGCGCTGCATGGCGATCGGAGCGAGCAACGTCCCACCCAGCATGGCGAGCGCTAGAGGGACGCCGAGCAGCCCCGCCTCGAACGCGTGATGACCGCGCGCGACTTGCAGATACTGCGCGAGCACGAAAGACACACCGGAGAAGGCGAGGTAAGCGAGCAAGATCACGAGCAGCGCCGAGGGAAAGCGCGGCTCCCGAAACAGCGCCGGGTCGAGGAGCGGGTTTTCGGCCTTGCGCTCCCACGCCAATAGAAGCCCGTAGACCAGCGCGGCCGAGAACGCAGACAGCAGCACCCGGCGCCCGCCCCCGCCGAGAGACGAGCCTTCCAGGATGGCAAACAACAGCGCCGCCGTACCCGAAAAGGCGAGCAGCGTGCCCAGCAGATCGAGCGGCACGCGGCGTCGCGGTAGATTACCGGGGACGCACCGCAGCGCGCCGACGAAGGCCAGGCCGACCACCGGCAGATTGACGAGCATGATCGCGGTGAGCCCCCCGCGCTCGAGCAAGACGCCCGACAGCACCGGCCCGAGCGCGGCCCCGATCCCGAAGCTCGCGGTCCAGGCTGCGACGGCGCGCGCTCGTTCGTCCTCGGGGAAGGTGTGCTTGATGGTCGCGAGCGTGGCGGGCGTCATGAACGCGCCTCCGATCCCCATCGCTCCACGGGTGAGCAGGAGGAGCTCGGGAGACCCGGCGAAGGCCGACGCCAGCGATCCGGCGCCGTAGACCGAGAGGCCGAGCAGCAGCATGCGGCGTGGACCGAAGCGCTCGCTCAGCGCTCCGCCGAGCAGGAGCAGGCTCGCGTAGACGAGTAGGTTCGCCTCTACCACCCACTTGAGCAGGGTGGCGGCGTCCGCTCCGTAAGCACGGATCAGGGTGGGCACCGCGGCCGAGAGCTTGGTGTTGTCGAGCGACAGACAGGCGAAGGCGAGCGACACGACGAGCAGCGTGAAGAGGCGCTCGCGGCGACGGCTCGGCGGAGAAGGAACGAGTGGGGTGCTCACCCACTCGTCTTCGCTCGGTTCGAACCCGGGAGAAAGCGCGTTGTGCCGAACGCATTGTTCACATAACGTGAACTCAAATGCGCGTGACATTCGACGATCTCCCCACGATTGCGCTCTTTGCGCGCGTGGTCGAGCTGCGATCGTTCACGGCAGCCGCCAACGAGGCCGGCCTCGCCAAGGCCTCGGTGAGCCAGCGCATCGGGCGTCTCGAGAAGCGACTCGGGGTCCAGCTGCTCCGGCGCTCGACGCGCAAGCTGTCGGTGACCGAGGACGGCGCGCGCCTGTTCGAACACGCGGCGAGCCTCGTCGATCTGGCGCGTGGGGCCGACGACGCGCTCGCCCGTGGTGCGGCGCTCCGCGGGCGCGTGAAGCTGAACGCTCCAGCCAGCATCCACCGCGGAACGCTCACCGAAGCGCTGCGTTCGTTCCTCGCGCGGCACCCGGCGACAACGCTTTCGGTCACGCTCGAGGATCGGCTGGTCGATCTGGTAGAAGGCGACTACGACGTGCTGCTGCGCGTGGTTCCTCCCCGCCAGAGAACCTCCATCGCGCGGAAGCTCGGCTCCGATCACATGATCGTGGTCGGCGCGCCGAGCTACCTGGATAGCGCTCCACCGCTCTCCACACCGTACGACCTCGTTCAGCACGCGTGCCTCCGCAACTCGGCGATCCCCGCGCGCATCGACTGGCGGCTCGAGGCCTCGGGCCGCAGATACGCGGTGCCGATCCGGTCGCGCTTCGAGTGCGCTGATTTCGCGCTCCTCCACGCGGCGGCGCTCGCGGGCGTCGGCTTGCTCGTGACGCTACGCGGCACGGTCGCGGACGACCTTTCGAGCGGGCGTCTACGCCAAGTGCTGGATCGCTACACCGCGGAACCACTCGGCATTTACGCGCTGCTCGCCGAACGCACGCGAAAGAACAACGCCGCGCGCGCTCTCCTGGATCACCTCGCGCGCACGTTCCGCTCGAACGCGGACCCGAGCTGAAGCGCGCAGCGCCGGCCAGAAAACTTGGCCTCCCCGGAGGGAGCGGGCCACGCTCGCGTCATGGGACAGCGCTGCGAAGTATGTGAGAACTTCCGTCCCGAAGGCGATCTCGAGCCGGGCCGCAAGCTCGTCGAGGTGGCTTTCGGCGAACGAAACGTCGTCTTGTGCTCGGGGCACGCGCAGATCGCCGAGAACGCCGAGGTCGGCTCGCTCGAGGCGCTCCGCGACTTCTATCGCGAGAGCCACGGCAATCGCTCCTTCGTCGAGCGGCGCGCTCGAAACACTCTGTCCCTCTCGGACGAGCGCCGTCGAGTGGGGCGCCGCTTCCGCGACGCGAACCGCTGAGCGCGCGCTAGCCGTTTCCGAGCTCGAGCAACGCCTCGAGATCGGAGCGCGAGAGCCGGCCCGCGAGCGCGGTCGGCTCATCCATCAGCGCGGAGACCAGGCCGCGCTTCTTCTCCTGCAGCTCGGCGACTCGCTCCTCCACGCTGTCTCGCGACAGCAGGCGCCGGGCGATCACGTGGCGCGACTGGCCGATGCGGTGCGCGCGGTCGATGGCCTGCGCTTCCGCCGCGGGGTTCCACCACGGATCGAGGATGAAGACGTAGTCCGCGGCGGTCAGGTTGAGCCCCACGCCGCCCGCCTTGAGGCTGATCAAGAAGGCCGACACGTTGGGGTCGCTCTGAAAGCGCTCCACTCGCTCGGCGCGATCGCGCGTCTGGCCGTCGAGGTACTCGAAGGGGAAACCTTCCGCCTCGAGCCGCTCGCGGACGATCCCGAGCAGGGTAGTGAACTGCGAGAACACGAGCGCTTTGTGCCCTTCCTCGCGGAGGTCTCGCAGGTTCGAGAGCAGCGCGTCGAGCTTGGCGCTGCTCTCGCCCCGGCGCGCGGGATCGAGCAGGCCGGGGTGGCACGCCGCCTGGCGCAGGCGCAAGAGCGCCTCGAGCACGTGCGGAGTGGTCTTCTCCGGACCGAGCTCCTTCGTCTTCTTGGCGAGCAGCCGGCGGTAGTGATCGCGGAGCGCGTCGTAGTCGGCGCGCTCGCGCTCGTCGAGCTCCACGAACAGCGTCTGCTCGATCCTATCCGGTAGATCTTCGGCGACCTCGCGCTTGCTGCGGCGCAAGACGAAAGGCCGCACCACGCGCCGAATGAGCTCCCAGGTCTCCGGACCCGGCTTCGACTTCGAGACCACCTTCTTCAACGCGGGGAGCTCTTCGAGCAGCGTCGGGTTCAAGAAGTCGAACAGCGACCAGAGCTCTCCGAGGTGATTTTCCACCGGCGTACCGGTGAGCGCCAAGCGCTGCCGCGCCTTCAGGCTCTTGGCAACCTTGGCCGTCGCGCTGCTCGCGTTCTTGATGGCTTGCGCTTCGTCGAGCACCAGACACTCGAACTCGAGCTCCGCGAAGGCCGCGGCGTCGAGCCGCAGCGTGCCGTAGGTCGTGATCACGAGCGACGCGTCGCCGAAGCCTTCGCTCGGTGAGCTCCGAGCCGGTCCCCAGTGGACGTGTACGGCGAGCTCCGGCGCGAAGCGCTTCGCTTCTTCGAGCCAGTTCGACACGAGCGAGCGCGGCACCACCACGAGCGAAGGCGTCTTCTTCCCGGCGGCGTGCAAGCCTGCCAGAAAGGCGAGGACCTGCACCGTCTTGCCGAGACCCATATCGTCGGCGAGACACACGCCGAACCCGAGCTCGGAGAGCGCGTCGAGCCACCCGAGGCCTTGCTTCTGGTACGGCCGAAGCTCGCCGCGGAAGCCTGTCGGAGGCTCCTTGGCCTCCACGACGGAGAAGCGGTCCACGCGCTCGCGAAGCTTCGCGAGTACGGGCTCGCTGGCCTCGAGCGGCAGCGTCCCGAGCACGGTGTCGAGCAGACCGACCTGACGGTTCGAGAAGCGCAGGCGGTTGCCCTTCTCCGGCGCTACCAGCGCGAGCACGCCCCAAGACGCGAGCCAGTCTTCCGGCAGGAGCCCGTGAGACCCGTCTCCGAGCTCGACCTCGAGGCGCTTGCGCTTGAGGTTCCTCAAGAGCTCGGGGAGCGCCACGCTCTGCTCGGCGAAGGCGACCGTGCCCTGGAGCTCGAACCAATCGATGCCGGCCTCGAGCTTGAGGCTCGTACGGCTGAGGTTGCGGTACGGCTTGCCGAGCGCCGTCACCTTCCAGCCGAGCTCGAGCAGACGCCGGATCGCGGGCAAGACCTTCTGATCGCGGATCGAAACTTCCGGTGAGCGCACGCCCTCGGGATCCGACAGCTCGAGCAACGCACCTTCGAAGCCGAGCTCACCGAGCTCGGAGAGCGCGCTCGCCTCCGCACCGAGCTGCCGCTCGAGCAGGCGCTTCTCGCCGACCGGCACGAGTCGGGATGGCACCTCCGCCCCGACTCGCTCACTCCCCTGCTCCGTCTCGTACTCGAAGGAGACCCTGCCGCTCACGGTCCGAGCGCCGGGATCGCCGAGATCGAGGACGGGGACGGGAGCCTTTGCGACGAGGCGCGCGTAGTCGGGCGGCAGGACCAGCTCCGACAGGCCGCGCGCCGTCCCCGACTGGCTCGCGCGCATGAAGTCCTCCACCTCGGCCTCGGGGACGCTCAGCGAGCCCGGGGTCGCGCCGCCGGCTATCAACGCGTCGAGCCAGGGGATGTCCCGAGCCTCGACGAGCGCGAGCTCGCTCCCCAAGACCACCAACCCCTCGGGGTGGGTATACACGAGCTGGTCGAGCGACCGCTCGTCCGCTCCACGCACCAGCCGCGCGCCGAGCGACAGCTCGCTCGCCCGCTCCGGGCTCTCCGCGAGCGCCACGCGCAGCTTGAAGCGAGCCTCGAAGTCCTTCGCGAAGACGAGCCGCGGGAAGTTCAAGAACTCGTCGAAGCTCGGCAAGCTCTCCGCCTGGCTGCGCTTGATGCGCGCGGCCTGGCGGAACAAGAGCCAAGACTCCGACAGCTCTCCGAGCTGCTCCGGGACCACGTGACAGCGCCCGCTCGCCGCCAGCTGTCGCAGCAAGAGCCCCGCGAAGCCGCCCGGGATCGTGACGCGGTGCCGGGGCCACGGCCGGTGGAACGCATAGTCGGGATCGATGGTGTCGAAGACCAGCGCGTGCACCGGACGATCTGCCTCGTGCACGAGCGCGCCCTGGCTCATGCGCTGCGCGGGCTCGAGGGCGCCCGGGCGTGCCCCGAGGCGCCTGCGGCCGAGCAAGAGCGAGAACCCGGGCGAGGTCTGCGGCGCGAAGCGCACGAAGTAGACGAGCTCGTACTGGTTCGAGCTCGCGCCGCCTTGTGATTGCACCCGCTCGATCAAGTCTTGCCAGCGCTGCGCGCGCGAGCTCGCGCGGCGAGCGACCAGGGCCTCCTCGGCCTGCTGCTCTACTTCGGCCTCGGTCTCGCCTTCCGGTTCGGGCTCCGGGCGCTTCTCGTTCGCGAACACGAGCTCGGGATCCGGCACGAGCTTCTCGAAGTTGGCGGCTCCCTCGACGAGCGGGTTGTCGCGCGCGGAGAGCGCGAGGGCCCAGAGATGCTTGCAGCCTTCTCGGCGGTCCTGGAAGAAGGGGCAGCTGCAGCCGTAGCGCAGCGTACGACCGTCACCTTTATAGAGGCACGAGTAGGTCTCGCTGCCCTGGATCCGCGCGGACAGCAAGCCCGGCTCGGACGAGGTGATCCGAACCGAGCCGTTGCTCAGATACGCCACGGCGCGCTGCCGGATCACTTGAGTGAAGAGCGAGGACACGCGCGCGATGCCCGGTGTGATCACCGTCAGCATGGTGTTGGCTCTCGGCTCGCGCGGCATGGCCGTTTAGGGCAGCACACGGATCTCGATCCGTCCAGGGATTCTCCAGAGAAAGCTTCGCTTTCGCGGGTGGAGAGGCGCCGTGGCCAGGGCTCTTTGGCTCGCCCGCCTCTTCGGCCGGCGTCAAATCAAATCCACCCCCAGCCTGAGCGTCAGCGTGGGAACGAGCCCGTAGCTCTCGATGGCGCGGTCGATCTCCTCCGTTACCTCCCCGACCGCCGGGCTCGTGGGAGCACCATCCGTCGGAGTTACCGTCGTGCTCGATCGCATCGTGCGCATGACGCCGACGCCCGAGCCCAAGACGATGCGCTCGAACAGCTGACCCTGGTAGCCGAGCTCGACGAGCCACATGTCCAGTGCAAGCTTCGCGCGATACCCGCCGTCGAAGCTTTGGAGCTCGCGCACGCCGCTGTCGGCGAGCTCGAGCTCCCCGCCGACCGTGACCTTCGAGTAGCCCGCGTCGAGGTAGAGGCCGATTTCGGAGAAGGGGCGAAGGCCGGCCTGAACGCGCCACGAGTTGCCGTGGTAGTCGCCGTTCGAGAGCACGGACCTGGCGCGAGGATCTCCGATGGCGGAGGCCGCGACGTTCGTCACGGCGTGGATGAAGGGCTGCGGAACCCAGCCGTAGCCACCGTAGAGCCGCAAGCCGAACGGCGCCTGGTATCCCGCTTGAAAGCCCACGTCGACCGGCGCGTGCGTCACGGCCTCGATCGAGAGCATGGTGCGCTCGCGCAAGCTGCGATCCTTCCGGCTCGACTCCGCACCCGAGTCGGCCTCGGGGAACGTAACGGCGCCCGGCGCCGGCTCGGCCGCCTCACTCACTCGGAGGTGTGAGCTCAGCGTCAACGAGCCTGCGACCAGGGCGCACGAGACCTGCCACGACCTGACGGTCATCGCGGGAGGCACTGCAGCCCGCGTGCCGGCTCGTATCTACGCGTGATGACAGGTCGATGGCAGGAGCGTCCCGGGCACCTTCCGCCCCGTTCGCCCCAAACGCCGAGAGGCAGATCGTCCTATTGGACCATCTGCCTCTCTGGTGCGACTTTGTCGCGCCCTGCCCCGAATGGCTCAGAGCGGGGGGTTAGCGTTCTTCACGAGGTCGAGGAAGTAGCTCTGGAACCACTGGCCCGCCTCGGGCGCGTCCGGCGCCGCGTCCGCGGACTTGCAGTTCTCGTCGAAGCGCTTCGCCGAAGGATCGGAGGTCCCGTCGGACTCACCGGGCGGCTTGCCCCACACGTACGCATCGAGGAGCGGCTTCGGGTTCGCGCGCGGGCGCTCGCCGATACCGGCGCCCTTCACGTTGCACCAGTTGCCCCACTTGGTACGGATGCCGTCCCTGCCGTTGCGTGACGTGTCGATCAAGAAGCCCTTGCCCTTGATCCCGACGGCCTCGAGGCTCTGCGCGAGCTTCTCCACGTAGGTGTGCTCGTTCGGGGCGGGGTTGCTCGCCTCGAGCTTCTTGTTCGCCTCGCCGTCGAGCGACGTGTAGTTCGAGACGTTGGTCGCAAAACCGCGGATGCGATCGATGCCGCCAGCCTGCGTCAGCACTTCTTTGTAGATGTTGGCGATCTTGGTGCGGTTGCCGTCCCAGCCGAGCCAGCCGGCGTGCGCCGCGTCGAGGTAGACCCAGACGTTCGGCAGCGAGAGCTGCGCGATCGCGTACGCCACCGAGTTTCGGTACACGTCCTGCGACTCCGCGCACTTCGGCACGTTCAGGTTCGTGGCGAGGTTGGGCAGCGAGTCGGGCTCGAGGATGACGACGATGCGCTGGTTCTTGTGCGCCTTGATCTGCTCGGCGATCTTGTCGATGAACTCGGTGCGGTAGCGCTTCTCGCCGTCGTTCTCGAGCGTGAGCTCGCCGGCCGACGACTTGGCCGAACAATCGCGGTTCGGGAGATTGTAGATGAGGAGGATCGGCACGACGGGCTTACCCGCCGCCTTCTCCTGCTTCTCCGCGTCCTCGAGCCAGCGCGGCAGGTGCTGCAGCGCGCCGATCGACTCGAGCCAGAGCGCCGTCGGCTGCTTCAACAGCTTCTTGATCTGCGGGGCCTGAGCCGGCGCCGCCGCGATAGCGCCTTCGATGCGCTTCGTGTAGTCCGGGTTGACGAAGAACTGCGCGCCGTCGAACGGGTTCTTGGTCGTGGCAGCGTGCGGCGAGGTGGCGGCGGTCACCGGCATGGCCGGCTTGGCCTTCGGCATTTCCTCCTCTTCCGGCGCCGCCCAGGAGCCCTGCTTGGCAGCGGGGGCCTCTTGCGTCGTCGCGTCAGAAGCAGGCTGCGACGAGCCACCGCACGCCGTCGCCAGGAACAAAGAGAGAGAAAACTTGAACCAACGCTGAGCAACCATGACCTTGAGCTCCTCGGGGCCGGGACGCTAGTCCAAGGCGAGGCGGGGCGTCAAAGCATCTGGAACCGATTCCAGGAACGACCGAGATTTCTCAGAATCCAGGCGCGTGACCACACCTCGAAAGGAAGGCAATCCGTGGATTCGCTCCGAAGAACCGGCGACCGCCCCCTTTCGGTCGGGGAGGCCGAGTCCTAAGAGCT
This sequence comes from Pseudomonadota bacterium, assembly GCA_023419055.1. The sequence continues at coordinate 17,883 of JAEZYO010000585.1, forward strand.
AGCCCCCGGGAGACCAGAACCATGTCGCTCTATGAAGTACTCGTTCCCCAGTTCAAGAAAATGCTCGGCAACCTCGAGCGCTGGCTCGACGCCGGAGTGGCGCTCGCCGAAGCGAAGAAGTTCGATCCGAACGTCCTTCTTCAGGCGCGCCTCGCCCCTGATCAGTTCCCCCTCGTCCGTCAGGTGCAGTCGGCCTGCGATCAGGCGAAGTTCACGTTGGCGCGCCTCTGTTCCAAGGATCCTCCCTCGCACCCCGACACCGAGCAGACGGTCGAGGAGCTGCGTGCGCGGATCCACAAGGTGATTGCCTACCTCGATACCTACTCCCCCGCGGACTTCGAAGGAGTCGAGGGCCGCGTGCTCGAGCTCCGCGCGCTACAGGGCAAGAAGATTCGCGGCCTGAACTACGTGTACGAGCTGCAGCTCCCGAACTTCTACTTTCACGCCACGACCGCTTACGCCATCTTGCGTCACAACGGTGTCGAGCTCGGCAAGCGTGACTTTCTAGGACCAGTCACCCTGGCCGAGTAGGCCCGGCGAAGACGCCACACGTCGTGACAGTTCGTGGGCGGCGCCGGTGACATTCGACGCCGCCCGCGTCTTTGGCCCCTTCCACCGGTTGCCCGAGGCGAGCGCGGGGCCAATCGTTGAGGGTGTTGGACGATTCGACCGTCGAGGAGGGTGAAACGAAGGCCAAGCCTGGAGGGGACCCATGCAGAAAACGCTCAACGGTTCGTCGCCGCGCGCCTCCGTCGCAGTGTTGATCGCCGCCAGAAATGCCCGGGCGACGATCGCGAGAGCCGTAAACTCAGCCCTCGCGGAGCCCGAGGTCACGCGCGTCGTCGTCGTGGACGACGCCTCCACGGACACCACGGCCAGAGTGGCCCGCGCGGCGGACGACGGCAGCGGCAGGCTGACCATCCTGGGGCTCGAGCAGAACGCTGGGCCCGCCGCGGCTCGCAACCACGCGCTGGACGCTTGCCGTACGGACTTCATCTCCATGCTCGACGCGGACGACTTCTTTCTGCCCGGCCGCACCCAACACCTGCTCGAGCGCGCGCGCGAGTGGGACGCCGATCTCGTCGCCGACAACCTGCTCCAGCTGAACGAGAGCGACCAAGAAGTGCTGGGCGCCGGCACCGGCCTCTTCGCCGAGGAGCGCGACCAGGACGAGCGCCTCGAGCTCGAAGGTTTCGTGCTCGCGAACATCTCGCGTCGAGGGCGCCTGCGCAAGGAGCTCGGCTTCTTGAAGCCGCTGATCCGACGATCCTTCTTGCTCGACCATGGCATCCGCTACGACGAACGCCTGCGCCTCGGAGAAGACTACGACCTCTACGCGCGCGCTCTCGCGCTCGGAGCGCTGTTCGTGCTCACGCCCGGACGAGGGTACGTGTCCGTCATGCGCCGCGGCTCGCTGAGCGATCGGCACAGCATCCGCGATCTCGAGCAGCTCTACGACTGCGACCTCCGGTTGATGGAGATGCCGAGCCTCGGCGCCCGCGAGCGCCGCGCCGTCGAGCGTCACGCGGAGAGCATCGAGTGCAAGCTCGAGTGGAGGCGCTTCTTGGCGGCCGCGCACGAAAGGCGCCCCGCCGAGTTGCTGCGCCCATTCACCCGCTCGTTGCCCGTCACGGGTTACCTCATCGGCAAGCTCGCGGACGAGGTCTTCACGAGATCGCTCCGGCGGATCCGCACGAGCGAGGCGATCGTCCCCGTCCCGCTCGCGAGCGGGATCCGTCACTGAGCCGCGCGCTACTCGGAGAACGCCGCCTCCGCGGCGAGACGAGCGGAGCGACTCGAGGAAACGTCGGCGAGGGTCGCGATCGCCTCGCCCAGGTAGGCGGCGTCTCGCCCCACGCCCGAGAAGCGTCCCGAGCCCCAGCTGTAGAGCCACGGGAGCCCGATGAAATAAAGTCCCTGGATCTCCGTCACGCCGCGCTCGTGCCGCACGTGACCTCGCTCGTCGCACACCGGGAAGCGAACCCACCCGAAGTCGCTCCTGAAGCCCACGCACCAGAGCACCACGCTCACGTTCGCAGCATCGAGATCGAGTTCGAGCGGCTCTTCATCGGGTTCCCAGACCGGCGTGTACGGCGCCTCGAAGGGCGCTTCCAGGGCGTTCTTTTCGATGAAGGCGTCGATGCTGCGGTTGATGCTGCGATAAACGTCGTCGGCGGCGTCGAGATTTCGTCGCAGCTCGGGGGCGAAGCGCGCCCGCGCTCCCGAAGCGCCCGCGAGCGGACCGTAGAGTCGCATACCCTCGAGCGCGAACTTGCGCAGGTCGATGTCGCGTCCGCCGTCTCGACCTGTCACGTAGTGGTTCGTCTTGTCGCGCACCTGATCGCGATCGGGATGTCGATCGTACGGGATGTCGTAGTAACCCATGAGGTTCAGCCACTCGGTCACGTCCTTGCCGCGGTACACGCGAGCGCAGCGCGGCGCAGGGCCGACGGCGAGGTGGACCTTTCGACCTGCGAGGTGCAAGTCCTCCGCGATCTGGCAGCCCGACTGCCCGGTTCCGACGACGAGCACCGCGCCCTCCGGCAGCGCGCCGGGGTTCTTGTAGTCGGCCGAGTGCAGGTGCTGGACGCGCTTCGGGAACTCTTGCGACAAGGCCGGGATCACGGGCACGTGGTAGCTGCCGGTCGCCACCACGACCTGATCGGCCGTCATTTCCCCAGCCGACGTCGCGAGCGCGAAGCGGCCGGGGTTCTTCGGTGAGGCCACGTGCGCCCGGAGTGACTCCACCGAGACCCCTTCCCGCACGGGCAGCGCGTGGGCCCGCGCGTAACCTTCGACGTACTCGACGATCTCGTCCTTGAGCATGAAGCCACGGGGCTCTGGCCCCGCGTAGGGGTAGCCGGGCAGGGTACATTGCCAGTTGGGGGTCACCAGGCAGAACGAGTCCCAACGCTTCTCCCGCCACGAATGCGCGACGCGCTTCGCCTCGAGGACGACGTGCTCGATGCCGCGCTGCTCGAGCGTGTAGCTCACCGCGAGGCCAGCCTGGCCTCCGCCGACGACGATCACGGAGTGGTGCTCCGGCTTCACCGGGGCCGCCGCCGTGCCCGCGCCGCGGGGCGCGGCCTTCTGGAAGCCGAGCACCGTCACGCTGCCGTCCTTTAGCGTGACCGGCAGCGCCTCGGCGGTCGCCTCGATGGACCGAAGCTGATCGAGCGCCGAGCTGCAGGCGAATCCGTACTTGGCGCGCACGCGCTCGGACGCGATGTTGAGCGCGGTCCGGACACGCGAGACGAAGTCGTCCACTCCGTACGCCTCTCCCACCGCGAGGTACTCCTCGATCACCAAGGAGGGGGAGTAACAGTGCTCCGTCTTACCGTCTGGCCAGCGGACATCGAAATGCATTTCAGGCATGTTCAGGCTCCAAACCCCGTGAGCGGTGAATCTTCGAGGTCCAGGTAGTCGGCTCGCTCGGTGTCGCGACCTCGCCCCGCACGGAGCTCGAGCCGCTTCGTGGACGTGACCTCGCCGATCGCCGCCGCCGTCACCCCCGCCGCGTCGAAGCGCGCGCAGACCTCGGCGACGTGGTCGGGCTCGACGGCGAGCACGTAGCCGTAGCTAGGGAACGCGGTCAGCCAGCGTTCCGGGTCCACGTCGGGCGGGCTCGGCACGGCGGATAGATCCACGGTCGCCCCGACACCCGAGGTTTCGAGCAACATCCCGATCGTTCCGCATAGACCGGCCATGCTGATGTCCTTCCCGGCGCCGACGAGGTTCGCCTCCGCGAGCTCGGGAAGCACCGCCAGCGCGGCGCGGAGCTGCTTGGCGGGCGCGGCGGTCGCCGCGTTGAAGTTGCCGCCGGGCCCTCGGAAGCTACCGCGCAGATCCACCGCCATCACGAGCGCTTGCCCGGGGCGCGCCGCGTGGCTCGTGATGAGCCGCTTCGCGCGCCCGAGCACGGCTGCGGCGAGCATGCTGCCGCCGTTCACGCGCGCCGTGTGTCCGCCGACGACCGGGACGCCGAACACTTCGCTCGCCTTGCTCATCCCTTCGAGAACGCGTGTGTTGTCGCCGCTACCGAGGAACAGGACGTCCACGATCGCCCAGGGCCTCCCGCCCATCGCCGCCACGTCGCTCACGTTGACCATCACGGCGCAGAAGCCCGCGAACCACGGGTCCGAGGCGACGAACTCCGCGCGCATGCCCTCGGCCGCCAAGAGGACGTGCTCGTCCCCGGAGCGGAGCGCGGCGGTGTCGTCTCCGTTCACGATCGACTCGGAGGCGGGGAACCATGCGCTCACGGTCTCCTTGCCGAAAAAGCTCGCGGCGAGCTGGATGTCCCGCTTGAAGCCGAGCTCCGAGCGAGCGCGCAGGGCACGCGCCAGTCGCCCGAGCGATCCGGGCTCGATCTTCACGCGACCTCCAGCGCCGTCCGGAGGTGCGCCGCGTGCGGCTTCTCGGGGACGATCGCGGGCGGGTAGCGCTCGAGGTCGGCCTGCATCAAGCAGTGCGCGCGGCCCCGGATCTCGAGCGCCTCGAGCGGGCGGAAGTGGTGGCGCTCGAAGTAGCGCACGTTCTGCTCCTGGACGGTGGCGAAGAAGCTCCCGCATCCCCAGGCGTGCGCGGTGGAGACCGCGCACGTGATGAGCGCGCTGCCGACGGAGCCGCTCCGGCGGTAATCCTGATGGACGCCGAGTCGGCCTCCGTACCAGACGCCGCCGGCTTGCTCGAAGATGCGCACCACGCCCACGACGCGATCCGCCATGCCGGCGATCTGACTCTCCGCGACGATCGGGTGCGCGTAGGCGTCGTGCTCGTCGAAATCGGTCTCTTCGAACAGACCCTGCTCCCGGGCGAAGATCTCGCTGCGCAGCCGCCGGTACTGGGCGAGCTGCCACGGCTCCGACGCGAGCTTCGCGACGATCTCGGAGCACAAACTCGGCCGCAGCGCTCGGCCCCACGGGTTCACGGGATCAAGCACGAGCCACCTCCTCCGACGACTCTCGCACCTTGAGGGACGAGCACGCGCCGCAGCGCGCGCAGCCTGCCTTGATCTCTGACGTTCGGAGCTCGCCGCGCGCGATGACGCGCGAGACGCGCCCGAGCAAGCGAGCCATGAAGAGCGGCGCGGGAGGCTCGTGATGCTCGAGCGGGGTCCCCGCGATCGGAACGAAGGGGACCACGAACGGGTAGACGCCGAGGTCGACCAAGCGCTCGCAGGTGTCGACGATCTCCTCCTCGGTGTCGCCGAGCCCCGCGAGGATGTAGGTCGACACCTGTCCTCGACCGAAGACTTCGACCGCGCTCTCGAACGCCTCGAAGTAGGTCCCGAGCGGAACCTCCGCCTTGCCCGGCATGATGCGGAGCCTCACCCGCTCGCTCACGGCCTCGAGGTGCAGGCCGAGCGAGTCCGTGCCCGCGTCGGCGAGGCGCCGGAACCAGGCGAAATCGGCTGGGGGCTCGCACTGAGCCTGCACGGGAAGCGGTACGCTCGACTTCACGGCGCGCGCGCATTCGGCGAGGATCCGAGCGCCACGATCGTCGGTCGCGGGCGTACCGGTCGTCATCACGAGGTGACGGACGCCGTCGAGCTCGACGGCGGCCTTCGCCACCTCCGCGAGCTGCTCCGGGCGCTTCTCGGCGATGGCCGATTTCGCAGCGAGCGACTGCCCGATCGCACAGAACTGGCAGGAGGTCCGTCGATTCCCGTAGCGCGTGCAGGTCTGGAGGACGGTGGTCGCGAGCACGTCCGTCGCGTGCAGGGTCGCGATCTTCCAGTAGGGGATGCCCTCCTCGGTACTGCGCGAGTAGAACGCGGGTTGACGTGGGAACGAGAGCTCCGCGACGCGCTCTCCGTGCCTGAGCAGGCT